>DQNX01000076.1 GCA_015658965.1 Gammaproteobacteria bacterium | reverse complement strand
TTTAACAATTTGTCGAATTCGAGTTGATTTTTGATGGGTAATTTGCATGCCAAATCCTAAGTAAAACCCCATTCTTGTTAATAGCTGAGCCTGAGCTTCACTGCCAGAAAATCCATGAATTTCGCCTTTGACTTTAGCATGTTTTTTTAATAGAAAAATAACATCTTCAGTGGCCTTAACAGCGTGAATAACAATAGGCAAGTCGTATTTTTTAGCCAATTCTAACTGCGAAACAAAAAAATACACTTGTTTTTCTTTGTCAATATCCTTAGCGTAATCCAGTCCGCATTCACCAATCGCAACCGGGTTGTTGCATTTGACCAAATATTCTAAATATTCTGAATCACCCTGTGTGTGAATATCGACTAACCAAGGGTGAATCCCGAAGGCAAAATAGGGATACATTTGCACATCAACCCAGTTTTGTTTGCCAATACTAGGCACAATCGCCACTGCATTTTCAGCAATCGTATTCATGTCATCAAAATCTAAGTGTGCGTGTGAATTAATCATATTATAATTTTTAAAAGTGCTTGTTAAGTCATATAATAATCAACATTTATAAATATTGCTACAATTTATGAAACTTTCTCAGAGGATTTCCATCAATTTATTGGCGCTTACTGTGGCACTCTTTATAACGCTGACTGGTAATTATAAATTTTTTATTGAAGTGATGGACGTGTATCCGTTCGATGAAAATCTTGCTTTTATTATCTCACTTACTATTTGGCTTTTTTCATTCTTATCAATCTTCCTGCTGTTAGCGGCTTATCGTTATAGTGTTAAGCCAATATTGATATTTTTATTATTAACCTCAGCCATTGTTAGTTATTTCTCCAACACTTACGGTACTATTTTTGACAACAACATGATTGTTAACAGTGTAGAAACCAATTTATCGGAGTCACTTGATTTATTGAGTTTTAAGTTAATAATATATTTAGTCATATTGGGCATACTTCCTTCAGTTTGGGTTTATAAGTTGCGCCTTAAAAAGGTAACAATAGTGCCTATGTTATGGGGTAAATTTAAAGTTGTTATAGTTTTGATTGTTATTTTTATTCTTGTTACGCTATCTTTTGCTAAGTCCTACACTTCTTTTGCTCGAGAAAATAAACAGCTCAGAATGTATATTAACCCTACTTATTTTTTATATGCGATTGGTAAGTACGTTAACAATCAATTTGAAAGTATTAATGTGCCATTTGTTGTTATTGGGCAAGATGCTGTCATTCAGAGAAATGACAGCACTAAAAAGCTGGTTATTGTCGTTGCAGGTGAGACGGCACGAGCAGACAGATTTTCTTTAAATGGCTATGAAAGGAACACCAACCCTTTGTTGTCTCAATTGGATGTTGTTAGTTTTGAGCAAATGAGCTCTTGTGGTACCGACACAGCCGTATCATTGCCTTGTATGTTTTCCAGTTTAACTAGAAGTAGTTATTCACACAAACAAGGTAAGAATATGAGTAATGCATTAGATATTTTATCAACGGCAGGGGTCGAAGTATTGTGGCGTGATAATAATTCTAGCTCAAAGAGTGTTGCAGACCGTATTACTTATCAAGATTATAAGTCATCAAGTTTAAACACAATCTGTGATATTGAATGTCGAGATGAGGGGATGCTAGTAAGTCTGCAGACTTATATTAATGAGCATAAAAATAAAGACATGATGATTGTATTGCACACAATGGGCAGCCATGGTCCAGCTTACTATAAGCGTTATCCAAAAGAGTTTGAGATATTTAAACCTGTTTGCGCCACTAACCAGCTGAATGAATGCGGCGATGCGCAAATCAATAACGCCTATGACAATACCATTCTATACACGGATTATTTTTTGGCGAAAGTGATTGAATTATTAAAATCCAATCAGAAAACGCATAAGACAGCTATGTTTTATATGAGCGATCATGGTGAATCCTTGGGTGAAAAAGGGCTATATTTACACGGTATGCCGTATTTTATAGCGCCTATAGAACAAACACATGTAGCTTCTATATTATGGCTTGATAAAAAATTTTCCCAAGATGTTGATGTATATCGATTAAAAAATAATAGTAATAAGGTGTTTTCACATGATAGTTTTTTTCACACTTTACTTGGCTTGTTGAATGTCAATACTATTTTATATGACAAAAAATTAGACTTTATTCCATATATAGACTTACATTAGAATACAAAAGTGATTATAATAGTCCGATTATTCTGCACGTAAATTGATAGATACTTATGAAAACATTTAGCGCTAAAGCACATGAAGTAAAAAGAGACTGGTTCTTAGTGGATGCCGATGGCAAAACACTGGGTCGTTTAGCAACTGAAATTGCCTCTCGTCTTCGTGGTAAGCACAAACCTGAATTCACACCACATACGGATACAGGCGACTATATTATTATTATTAATGCTGAAAAAGTTAAGGTAACGGGCAAAAAGTTTGATGATAAGATGTACTATCACCATACAGGTTATGTCGGTAACTTAAAGTCAATCGCATTTAAAGATTTACAAGCTAAGAAGCCTGAAGAGATTATCAACAAGGCGGTAAAAGGCATGTTACCAAAGGGTCCATTAGGCAGAGACATGTTTAGAAAAATGAAAGTATTTGTAGGTTCAGAGCATACACATGGCGCACAACAGCCCCAGCTTTTAGACATTTGATTTTAGAAATTTAAGGCAAGATTATTATGGCAAAGAAAGAAACATTTTACGCAACAGGCAGAAGAAAAACATCAGTAGCCCGTGTTTACATGACTAAAGGCAAAGGCGTTTTCACTGTGAACAAACGTCCAATGAGCGAATACTTCGGTCGTGAGACTTCTTCAATGATCATTAACCAGCCGTTAGATACGGTTGAAATGAGAGATAAGTTTGATTTCAACATTACTGTTAGAGGTGGTGGTGATACAGGTCAGGCGGGTGCGATTCGTTTGGGCGTTACCCGCGCATTAATGGTTTATGATAATGATCTTAGACCTGATTTACGTAAAGCAGGCTTTGTTACCCGTGATGCAAGAATTGTAGAGCGTAAGAAAGTTGGCCGTAAGAAGGCACGTAAGAGCGAGCAGTTCTCAAAACGTTAAGATTCTTCTTATACGTTTTCAAAAAAAAACCCGCTTTATGCGGGTTTTTTATTATCTTAAATTTGGTAGTCGTATTGATCTAGTTTGTTTTGCCTGATAATAGCTTGCACAGTTTCCACGTAATCGTAGCCAATCTCAGCATAATTTACTAAGCCTTCAGACAAACTCATTCCAGTAATTGGTTGTTGTGTATCACGCTTGTGTTGCCTAATTTTTCTAAGAGTTTTATAAGCTGAATTACGATTAATAGAGCGCATATAGTAAGCAATGGCTTTAGGTAAGGAAGCAAACTTAGCCACTTCATGAGTAGAGCCTTTGTTGCGCCTGAGTGGCACAACACCACAGCCTTTTTTGAAACACCAAAGACCAAAAAAATTGTGATAATATTTAGCAAACCGAGACCTACCCCAATTAGACTCATAAGCCGCCTGCGCCAACACTAAAGAAGCGGGCACAATATCAATCGAACCCAGTAAATTTTCAATACTTGTATCGTCTTTAAATTTGTAGTATTTTTTAAGCGCTATCATCTTATTACTACTAATATGATTGCTTTTAATTCGACTTCTTAGCTTAATAATTTTGGAATTTTGACGCTGCACTTCTGGGAGCAAGTATTCAAAAAATGCCTTTTTTCTGGTTTTTACATCGGTCATTTTTTCAAAGTCAGGCGCCCGCTCAGAATTTACCCACGCCTCTAACCCCCAAAATTCATCCGCATGAATGGGATTAGAAAATATAACCAAGATAATCAGTAAGGTTTTAAATTTCAAATCGTTCACAAGAGCCAGAAATGACTTCTATTGTAAACATTTTTTCAATGGGTGATTGGGATAAGTATGATTTTATCACTCGAATAACACCCGCATGTGCAACAATTAAGACAGATTGATGTTGTTTTTTATCATCAATAATTGATTTAAACACCGATAACACTCGGGATTGAAAATCGTACAAAGCTTCAGCGTTGGGTGGGCGATTGGCGATAGGGTCGGCTTTAAATTGGTTAACCACTTGTTGACCAATTTCATCGGCACTTCTGCCTTGCCAATCACCAAAACCCAATTCTTTAAATTCATCAAACAGTTGATAGGGGGTATTATGTTTAACGGATAAATGCTGGGCAAAATC
>DQNX01000117.1 GCA_015658965.1 Gammaproteobacteria bacterium | reverse complement strand
TGTGTGTTGTTAAATACTAAATTAGAGCCGGTTGGTACACGTATTTTTGGCCCAGTTACTCGTGAATTACGTAACAAGCAATTTATGAAGATTGTGTCATTAGCACCAGAGGTTTTATAATGCAAAAAATTAAATTAAATGATGAAGTGATTGTTCTTGCTGGCAAAGATAAAGGCGCCACAGGTACAGTGACTAAAATAACCAATATCAAAGTTGTAGTTGAAGGTTTAAATATTGCTAAAAAACATGTTAAAGCCAATCCAAACGCAGGAGTGACTGGTGGCATTATTGATACCGAAATGCCAATGGCAATTTCAAACGTTGCTGTTTTAAACCCAACAACGAATAAAGCCGACAGAGTGGGTATACGCACTGACAAAGAAGGTAAAAAAGAAAGATTTTTTAAATCAAACGGCGAATCAATCGTTTGAAACAGTTAAGGAAATAAACCGTGTCTAGATTACAAGAACAATACAAAAAAGAAATACTCCCAGCACTACAAAAAGAGTTAGGATTAACGAACCCAATGCAGGTTCCAAAAATCGAGAAGATTACCATTAACATGGGTCTGGGTAGTGCATTAGGTGATAAGAAAATTTTACAAAGTGCTTTGGAAGAAATGAGTCTCATTTCTGGCCAAAAGCCAATGACTTGTAATGCCCGTAAATCGGTGGCAAGTTTTAAATTACGAGAAGGGAACCCAATTGGTTGTAAAGTAACACTACGCAAGGAAAAAATGTACGAATTCCTTGATCGCTTAGTTAATATTGCGATTCCACGTATCCGTGACTTCCGTGGTTTAAAGCCGACTTCATTTGATGGGCGCGGTAACTACAATATGGGCATAACAGAACAAATTGTATTCCCTGAAATTGATTTTGAAAAAGTAACCAGAACGCGTGGTATGGATATTGCTATCACCACTTCTGCTGCTTGCGATGAAGACGCTAAGAAACTATTAGCAATGTTTAAATTCCCATTTAAAGGACAGGAAAATGGCTAAAAAGTCTATGATAAATAGAGACATTAAGCGCACTAAAATTGTTGAAAAATACAAAGTTAAGCGCTTAGAGTTAAAGAAAATTATTAAAAGTGTGCACTCTTCAGATGAAGAGCGCTTCCAGGCAACGATAAAGTTGCAGGCACTTCCACGTGATGCATCACCAACCCGCCAACGTAGCCGTTGTGGTTTGACTGGTCGTCCACATGGTGTTTATCGCAAGTTCGGCTTGGCGAGAACAAAATTGAGAGAGCGCACCATGAATGGTGAAGTGCCAGGTTTATCTAAAGCAAGTTGGTAGGAGAAAAATAATATGAGTATGTCTGATCCAGTAGCTGACATGTTAACGCGCATTCGTAATGCGTGCATGGTTGATAAAAAAGAAGTTAACATCCCAGCATCAAGTTTAAAATCTGCCATCGCTAGCGTGATGCAGCAAGAAGGTTATATCGAATCATTTAACGTTGCAGGTGAAGCTGCCACTAAAACTATTACGATCAAATTAAAGTACTACGACGATAAGTCGGTTATTGATTCTTTAGAGAGAATTTCAAAGCCAAGTTTACGTGTGTATGTAAAGAGCACTGAAATGCCAAGCGTGATGAACGGCTTAGGCATCGTGATTGTTTCTACACCTAAAGGTGTGATGACTGGACAAAATGCAACCGCCCAAAATGTTGGCGGTGAAGTTTTGTGTAGCATTTCTTAAATTGGAGTTATAAGATGTCTAGAGTTGCAAAAGCACCCATCACAATTCCAGCTGGCGTTGAAGTATCAATAAACGATTCTACAATGACGGCTAAAGGTAAATTAGGCCAAATGCAGATGGAAATTAATTCATTAGTCGTTGTTGGCTCTGCAGAAAATGTTTTAACATTTGATATTACTAAAGTCGATAAGAAGGACGTAAAGAGGGCATGGGCACAAGCAGGTACTGCAAGAGCCAATACAGCCAACTTAATTAAAGGCGTTTCTGAAGGATGGGAAAAGAAATTATCATTAATTGGCGTTGGTTACCGCGCTAAAGCAATGGGTAAAGTCCTAGATTTAACCCTAGGTTTTTCACACCCAGTTAAGTACGAGTTGCCAGAAGGCATTACTGCTGTAACACCTTCACAAACAGAAATTGTTATTAGTGGTATGGACAAGCAAAAAGTAGGTCAAGCAGCCGCTGAAATTAGAGCTTATCGTCCACCAGAGCCTTACAAAGGTAAAGGTGTTCGTTATGTGGACGAATATGTGGTTCGCAAAGAAGCTAAGAAGAAATAAACAAGACTAAAAAAAGGTATTAAGAAATGAAACTGTCTAAAAAACAAGCCCGCTTAAGAAGAGCAACAAAATTTAGAGCTAAACATGCTGAAAAAGGCACTGAACGTTTGTCGGTACACAAAACATCACAGCATATCTATGCTCAGATCATTAGCAGTTGCGGCACTAAGACGCTAGCAGCAGCCTCTACATTAACGGTTAAAGTTAAGAGTGGTGGCAATAAAGATGCTGCAGCCATAGTGGGTGCAGAAATTGCCAAAGCCGCAATTAAAGCAAAAGTAACCAAAGTGGCTTTTGACCGTTCTGGCTTTAAGTACCATGGTCGTGTAAAGGCGTTAGCCGATGCAGCGAGAGATGGTGGTTTAGACTTTTAAAAAAATTATAAAAATAGGCGTAAATAATGGCTGAATATAAGAAAAATAATAATAACGATAGCGACTACATTGAAAAATTAGTTAATATTCGTCGTGTTGTCAAAGTAGTTAAAGGTGGTCGTATCTTTGGCTTCTCAGCACTGGTTGTGGTTGGCGATGGCAATGGTAAAGTTGGTTATGGTACGGGTAAAGCCCGTGAAGTGCCTGCGGCAATTCAAAAAGCCATGGACAAAGCTAAAAAAGCAATGAAGTCAGTGCCGTTAGTTAATGGCACATTGCATTATCCGATTACATCACATGTTGGTGCGGCTAAAGTTTATATGCAACCTGCATCAGAAGGTACCGGTGTTATTGCTGGTGGTCCAATGCGTAGTGTGCTTGAAGCTGTCGGTGTACATGATATCTTGGCTAAATGTAATGGTACACGCAACCCTATTAGTGTGGTTCGTGCAACGGTTGAAGGTTTAACATCAATGTCATCTCCACAGTCAGTCGCTGCTAAGCGTGGTAAGACTGTTGAGCAAATTACTGGGGAAGCATAATGGCTGAAGAAAAGAAAGTAGTTAAAAAAGCAACAGCCACAAAAAAACCAGTTACTAAAAAGAATACAGTTAGTGTTACTTTAATAAAGAGTTTTTACGGTCGCTTGCCATCACACCGTGCCACAGTAACGGGTCTTGGTTTAAAACGTATTAACCATACAGTAGAGCTAATTGACACGCCTGAAATTAGAGGCATGATTAACAAAATATCTTACCTACTTAAGGTAGAGGATTAAGAATTATGAGTACTATGCAATTAAATACATTGTCACCTGCTGAGGGTGAAAAGCAATCTAGAAAACGCGTTGGCCGTGGAATCGGTAGTGGTTTTGGTAAAACTTGTGGCCGTGGTCACAAGGGTCAGAAATCTCGTTCAGGTGGTTCTACTAAAGTTGGATTTGAAGGTGGTCAAATGCCATTACAACGCCGTCTTCCAAAAGTTGGTTTCTCGTCAAGGGTATCGATCATTACTTCACAAGTAACTTTGTCTGAGATTGACAAACTGGAAGAAACTGATATTACGGTTGACGTACTAAAAGCACACAACCTAGTGACAAAAAATATTAAGCGCGTCAAAGTTATGCTTTCTGGTGAAATTACCAGAGCCGTTACATTGACAGGCATCAAAGCAACCAAAGGCGCAAAAGCGGCCATTGAAGCGGCTAAAGGCTCAGTGAGCGAGTAACCTTATGAGTCAACCTTTAGGCCTTTCACAAGATTTATCGAGACGCATCCTCTTTTTATTGGGTGCGTTAGTCATTTTTAGACTGGGCACGCATATCACCATTCCGTTTATCTCGCCGGATGCACTGGCTTCATTGGTGCAAGATCAGCAAGGTACGATTTTAGATATGTTTAATATGTTTTCGGGTGGTGCTCTAGAGCGCCTATCAATCTTTACGCTAGGTATTATGCCTTACATTTCGGCATCGATTATTATTACCTTGATGACGTCAGCAGTGCCAAGACTTGAACAACTTAAAAAAGAAGGCGAAACGGGCAAGCGTAAAATCACACAGTACACCCGTATGGGAACAGTTGTTTTAGCGGTATTCCAGTCTTACGGTATTTCAATTGCCTTACAAACACAAAGCGCTGGCGGCGTTGCATTAGTTACCCAAGGTGGATTTACATTTAGTTTGGTAACCGTGATTACTTTAACCACAGGTACTTTATTTCTAATGTGGCTGGGTGAGCAAATTACAGAAAAAGGCATTGGCAACGGTATCTCAATGATTATCTTTGCGGGTATTGTTTCTGGTTTGCCTTCAGCAATGGGTTCGACTTTGTCGTTGGTATCAACCGGAGAATTGGCCTTAATCTTGGTGGTAATTTTATTGGCCATGACCCTATTAGTAACTGCGTTTGTGGTGTTTATGGAACGTGGTCAACGCCGTATTACCGTTAACTATGCCAAGCGCCAACAAGGCCGTAAGATGGTTGGTGGTCAAAGTTCATACTTACCACTAAAGATCAATATGGCGGGTGTGATTCCCCCAATTTTTGCTTCGTCAATTATTTTATTCCCGGCCACTTTAGGTGGTTGGTTTTCACAGTCAGAAGGCATGGGTTGGTTGGCCGATCTAACTGCAAGCATTTCTCCCGGACAGCCTTTATACGTTCTATTTTATGGACTGGCGATTGTGTTCTTCACGTTCTTCTACACCGCATTAACCTTTGATTCAAAAGACACGGCAGATAATCTACGTAAATCAGGTGGCTTTATTCCGGGTATTCGCCCAGGCCAGCATTCCGCTGATTACATTGATTCAGTTATGTCGCGTTTAACAGCAACAGGCGCAGTTTATATTACGGCTGTGTGTTTATTGCCAGAATTTTTAATTTTATATTGGAACGTGCCATTTTACTTTGGCGGTACCAGTTTGTTAATCATCGTCGTCGTGGTGATGGATTTTATTTCACAAGCACAGTCTCATCTAATGTCTAATCAGTATGAGTCATTAATGAAAAAATCAGGTTTAAACTAGAAGGTAAGTATTATGAAAGTAAGAGCATCGGTTAAAAAGATTTGTATCAATTGTAAAATTATTAAGCGTCACGGTGTGGTGCGTGTAATTTGTAAAGAACCTCGTCATAAGCAAAGACAAGGTTAATTGAGAATTGACATCGAAGGACTCGCAACGTATAATTGCTGGTTTTTCGAATTTTAATTTTTGTGACTTTTTTTAAAGAAGAAAAGACACAAATTTAGACTAAAAAGTAGGATATAAGGAAAATATAAATGGCTAGAATAGCGGGAATAAACGTTCCAACACATAAACACATTGTAATTGGCTTACAATCAATTTTCGGCATTGGCGATACTAGAGCGAAAGCGATTTGTGCAGAGCTCAAAATAGACCCAAGCACCAAGGTAATCGATTTGGCTGAAGATCAGCTAGAATCAATTCGTGGCGCAGTGGCTAAGTTTGAAGTTGAGGGCGATCTTCGTCGTCAAGTAGCGATGGACATTAAACGCCTAAAAGATTTAGGTTGTTACCGTGGAATTCGTCACAGAAAAGGCTTACCACTTCGCGGCCAAAGAACCAAAACAAATGCTAGAACTCGTAAGGGTCCTCGTCGTTTAATTAAATAATCATAGGTAAATATCATGGCTAAAGCACCCGTAAAGAAAAAAGTAAAAAAAGTCGTTACAGACGGTATTGCGCATATTCACGCAACATTTAACAATACCATCGTTATGATCACTGATCGTCACGGCAACGCAGTTTGTTGGGCAACTTCAGGTGGTTCTGGTTTCAGAGGCTCTAGAAAATCAACCCCATTTGCCGCACAAGTCGCTGCGGGCAGTTGTGGTGAAAAAGCTTTAGCATTCGGCATGAAAAATGTAGATGTCCGCGTTAAGGGTCCTGGCCCTGGTAGAGATTCTGCGATTCGTGGTCTTAATGCACAAGGTTTAAAAATTCAATCAATCACAGATGTAACGCCAATCCCTCATAACGGTTGTCG
>DQNX01000174.1 GCA_015658965.1 Gammaproteobacteria bacterium | reverse complement strand
GCAGCACTTAAACAACTAGGCGAACAAGGTATTAATACTGTTTTACTCGAAGCAGGGCCCAATCTGATTGGCGCCATGATTGAGGAAAATTTGGTCGATGAATTTATCATTTATACCGCACCACTACTCATGGGTAGTGAGGCCAATTCAATGGCAACATTGGCACTGACGACGATGGCAGATAAAATTCAACTGAAGTTGAGCGATCTTAGAATGGTAGGCAATGACATTCGTATAACTGCCAATATAAAAACATGAGTCGCTTAACCAACAAACGTATTGTACTGGGTGTTAGTGGCTCTATTGCCGCTTACAAAGCGCCAGATATTGTGCGTCGACTGCAAGATTTAGGCGCTGAAGTGCGTGTTATTCTAACCCAGGGTGGTGCTCAATTTATTACCGAGCTGTCATTGCAGGTTACCTCTAAAAACAAGGTTTATCATAATTTATGGGATAAAGAGGCTGAACTATCCATGGGGCATATTGAATTAGCCAAATGGGCAGATGTCATTTTAATTGCACCAGCCAGTGCCAACACATTGGCCAATTTAACAGCGGGAAAGGCTAATGATTTGCTCGGTAGTGTTGTTTTGGCCAGTGATGCGCCAATTTTGATTGCACCGGCAATGAATCAACAAATGTATAACGCTACCAGTGTTAAAGACAATTTAACGACCCTTAAACAACGAGGCGTTCAAATCATTAACCCTGAGCATGGTGTGCAAGCTTGTGGTGATATTGGCGAAGGTCGACTGGCCGAATCAGATGAAATAGCCAAGCAAGTAGGGTTAATGTTCCAATCCAATAAGCTGAATGGTAAAAAAGTATTAATCACACTGGGGGCCACTATTGAGGCCATTGACCCAGTTCGCTATTTATCTAATCACTCAAGCGGAAAAATGGGCATGGCTCTAGCAGATGCTTGTATTGAATCAGGTGCGCAAGTCACGCTAATTATTGGCAATATATCCACTCCAATTAGTGAGCCTTCTAAGCAAATATCTGCCATTAGTGCAGAACAAATGTACCAAGCAGTAATGGAGAATATCGACGATCAAGATATTTTTATCGCCTGTGCAGCAGTGAGTGATTATTCAATAAAAAACCCTAAAAATCACAAAATTAAGAAATCTGACCAAACATTAACAATAACCTTAACACCGAGTAAAGACGTTTTAAAAGCCGTTTGCAATTTACCTCAAAAACCCCTTTGTATCGGTTTTGCTGCAGAGACTCAAAACTTGCTTAAAAACGCACGAAACAAGCTCAAAAACAAGGGTTGTGACGCCATTATTCTAAATGACGTTTCTAAGGATGATTTTGGCTTTAAAAGTGATGAAAATGAGGTGATATTTATCGACCAAAAAGGCAGTCTCAAACTGGCAAAAAATAGCAAACAAAAGCTGGGCCGAAAAATCATTGAAATCATTGTTGACAAATTTTATAAATAACTAAAAACCTTGTTAAATCAACGCTCAGTAGAGTTACTCACAAAACTGTGGATAACTCTGTTAATATCTTATTGAAAACCATAAAAAATACCTTTATATTACGGTTTTCTACGGTTTTGAATAAAAACTAAACACTTATATATTTTTATTTAAAATCAATGACTTATAAAAATTAATTGCAAATGATAATATTAGAAAAAATTAATTTAATACTTTTACCTCCGTATGGAGGATAACTTTTGATGTTCCACGTATTAAATCAGGTGTTTCACGAAATATTAGAATATTATAAAATAGTAATGAATTAATCTAGTCATTATCTAATTTCATTGTCAATTCTTATGCTAATTTACGCTCTTAATTTCCTCCTTGGTATCGGCGTATATTCACTCAAAAATACGCTTGAAATATCGCCCAATGAATGGGGGATGATTTTAGCGGGGTTTTTGGTAATTTTAGTGGGATTTAAACGCCATAAATCACTGGCGCTTAATGGTTTGGTTTTTTTACTCGGTTTTGCCTGGATGGGCTGGTCTTCTACTCAAAATTTAGACACCCATGTTGATGATATTTACCTCGATCAACCGATACTCATCACCGGGATAATAGTTGATTTACCCGAAAAATCCAACAACAAGACCAAGTTTATTTTTTCCAGCCATTCTCCTTTCAAAAGTCGACTTAAACTTTCTTGGTATGGCAACAATAACCCTGATTTAAAAACGGGGGATACTTGGCAATTACAACTTAAGCTTAAACGCAATAATGGTTATCAAAATATTGGTGGATTTGATTATGAACAGTGGTTATTCTACAAACAAATCGGTGCAACGGGTTATGTCAGATCCTCGGAACTTAATCAGCTGTTGCAAACAAATCAAGTCAACTCGATTGATCAATTTAGACAAAATCTACGTGATTTACTCCAGCCATTCTTACAACCATTAGACTTTGGTGGTGTCATTAATGCACTGATTATTGGCGATCGATCCTTTATCAAAGACACGCATTGGTCATTATTCAAAGCCACAAATACCACGCATTTGAGTGTCATTTCTGGGCTTCATATTGGTTTAATTTCTGGGTTTGTATTTCTGTTAGTGCAATTTTTTTGGCGTCGCTGTCAACGCTGTTGTAACCAAATACCAGCCCAAGTATTGGCCGCCTATTTTGGACTACTCTCCGCTTTTCTATACGCACTGATTGCCGGCTTTTCCATTCCAACAAGTCGGGCCTTTATTATGGCCAGTGTGGTTTTTATCAGCTTGATTCTACGACGTCATCATTCTGTCTGGCAACTCTATGGTTTGGCACTTATCTTGGTATTAATCAACAGTCCGCTAAGTATCTTTAGCGTTGGTTTTTGGTTATCGTTTTACGTAGTTGGTGTGATTATCTATGGGGTTAAACAGCATCAAGACAAGTCCTGGCTGTATCGACTTGTTTACATACAGCTCCTTATTAGTATTGCCACCCTGCCCTTGATCGCCTGGTTTTTTGCCTCGGGCTCTTTGCTTTCACCTATTGCCAATTTGATCGCCATTCCAATTTTTAGTTTTATTGTTACGCCATTGTCCTTAATTGGTGGGTTATTTGCACTTAGTGAATTACCTTATCTGGCTCAATTAAGCTTTGAAGTGGTTAATCAAGCCTTGGCTGGATTGGGTTATTTTTTAACCCTATTACAACAGTTTGATTTCAACCAGTGGCATTACACCCAAACACAAACATCTGACTTAATGCTGTTTGTGTTGGCGATTTTTATTGCCCTTTCACCCAAAGGTCTAAAACTACGAGGGCTATCAGTCCCTATATTGGTTTTAATGTTGTTTGCCCCTAATGAGAAAATCAAAGAAGGTAGCGTAATAATCACCATTCTTGACGTGGGACAAGGGCTTTCTCATGTGGTGCAAACACAAAATCACACTTTGTTGTTTGATACTGGCGCACGTTATCCTTCTGGCTTTAACCTAGGAGAAAGTGTTATCAATCCTTTTCTAAAAGCCAAACAGATCAAGACTTTAGACAAAATCATTATTTCGCATGCAGACAACGATCACCTGGGTGGATTGATTGATGTGTTACAAGACTTTAAAGTGGAAGAAATACTTACTTCAGAACCTGATAGAATCACCGAGCAATCTTCTCTTTGTTATGCTGGGCAACAATGGCACTGGGATGGTGTGTTATTTGAAATGTTAAATCCCACTCAAAATACTCAATTTAAAGGCAATAACGCCTCCTGTGTTTTAAAAATTTCTACCCATCAATTTTCAATACTGCTGAGCGCTGACATTGAGAAAAAAGCTGAAAAACAATTGATAAAATATCAGCGAGAAAAGCTCAACAGCGATATTTTAATATCCCCACATCATGGCAGTAAAACTTCCTCAACACAAGGATTTCTCGATGCAGTCTCACCCTCAACGGTTATTGTCTCAAGCGGCTATAAAAACCGTTTTAACCACCCCGCCCAACAAATCATTAATCGCTATAAAGCCAATAATATCAAACTCATTAATAGTAACTGCGCAGGTCAAATTAGCATTACGCTAGAGAATAAAATTAGTATCAATGAATACAGAAAGGACCATTCACGCTATTACATGCGACAATGCTTAGCGCTTTAAACGTAATTAACCTTACTAATACGATCACCCAATAGAGCGTTAACTGCCTCTATCAACTGCTGAGTTGGCTTTACAAAATAATCTTGAGTAACAACATTGCCCTGAACGCCGTCCATTTGATAGCAAAACTTAACAGGGCATTGCCCTGGATTTTGTTTGAGCAGATCTGAAAGCTGATCAAATAATATTTGATGCTTGTGATTAAGTAAGACTTCAAAACTTCTGGCGTATTTTTCTTTAACTTCGTCAACCCCTTCCACCTTGTCCACCACCAATTGCCACTGATCACGATAATCTTTATTAATCTTGCCTGATAGCACCACTACTGTATCTGCAACTAACGCTTCACTAACCAAATTTAGTACTTTAGAAAACACCACGGCGTTTAATAAGGTCGTGCCATCTTCAACACTAATAATCGCCATCTGTGAGCCACTCTTGGTAGAGCGATAACGCAGTTCTGAAATGAGCGCCAATACGCGTGTTTCTTTGTTGTTTCTAAATACCAAGGCAGAAGGTAAGGTGGCAGAAATGTACTTTAAATCAGCTTTATACTCGTCGGTTGGATGGTTGTAAAAATAATAACCCATGACGATTTTTTCAAACTTCAAGGTTTCTCTGAATGAAAAACTTGGGGCAGTTAAGTAATGCACTTCGTACTCATTGTGTACTTGTACATCTGCAAACAAACCGCTTTGACCACTGGAGCAGTCATTTTGGCGTTGCTCTGCTTGTTTCATTGCACTTGGATAGGTTTTAATCAAACTGGCACGATCAATACCAAGGCTATCCAAGGCACCACTATAAATCAACGCCTCAATGGCACGTTTATTTAAAGACTTACGCTCAATACGCGCACAAAAATCAAATAAATTTTGGTAGTTACCGTTGGTTTCACGCTCAGCCACTAACACAGTAACCAATGCCTCACCCACGCCTTTGATTGCACTCAGTCCATAAGTAATGGTCTCTTCATCTTGAATACTAAACTCGTGATAAGAAGCGTTAATATTAGGGCCGTTAACCGTTAAACCCATGGCTTGCACTTCATTCACGGTAAAGGCAATCCTATCGGTATCATCCATCATACCTGAGAGTACTGACGCCATAAAGGCGGCAGGATAATGTGCTTTTAACCAAGCAGTTTGATAAGAGATGTAGGCATAAGCCACCGAATGTGATTTGTTAAATCCATAGCCTGAGAATTTGTCAATCAAATCAAAAATTTCATTGGCTTTTTTCTCATCAATATCGCGCTTAGCCGCACCTTTAACAAACACATCGCGCTGGGCGTCCATTTCTTCAGCAATCTTTTTGCCCATCGCACGACGTAATAAATCTGCACCACCCAGTGAATAGCCTGCCATTACTTGGGCTGACTTCATCACCTGTTCTTGGTACAAAAACACACCATTGGTTGGTTTAAGAATTTCCTCTAACATTGGGTGTGGGTATTTCACCTTTTGAGCGCCATGTTTGACATTAATATAGTCATCGACCATGCCAGCGCCGAGTGGGCCTGGCCGATACAAAGCCAACATGGCGACAATGTCTTCAAATGAGTCGGCCTGAAGTTTTTTTAAATAACCGCGCATGCCCTCTGATTCAAGTTGGAAAATACCCGTGGTATCACAACGTTGTAGTAGCTCATACACGCCTTTGTCATCCAAAGACAAAACATCTAAATCAATCAGTTCGTCACTCAAGCCTTTGGCAAAAATAAGCTTAACCGTTTTATCAATCACGGTAAGGTTAGACAAGCCCAAAAAGTCAAATTTCACCAAGCCCATTGCCTCAACGTCTTTCATGTCAAATTGAGAAACCACGCCGTCTGATTCGTTAGGGCCTTTATAAATCGGGCAAAAATCACTAATCTTACTCGGTGCAATCAGCACGCCACCCGCATGAGTACCAACATTACGTACCAAGCCTTCAAGCTCTAACGACAAGTCAATCAAAGTGGTAACACTCTCTTCAGAATCGTATCGATTTTTCAACTCTTCAGAATACCACTTGTCTTTATTCTCTTGAGAGTCGCTTTCGTTAAAGTAACCCAATGCTCGTGAGAGATTGATTTTAAGATCATTTGGAATAGATTTAGAGATGCGGTCGCTAAAACCATAAGGATGGCCTAAAACACGCCCAACGTCACGCACAACCCCTTTGGCCGCCATCGTACCGTAAGTGATAATCTGTGATACTTTTTCAGCGCCATATTTCTTAGAAACGTATTCAATCACTTCGTCTCGGCGATCAGTGCAAAAGTCAATATCAAAATCAGGCATGGAAACCCGTTCAGGATTTAAAAATCGTTCAAATAAAAGCTCATGCTTGATAGGGTCAACATTGGTAATACCTAAGGCATAAGCCACCAACGAGCCCGCACCTGAACCACGACCAGGGCCTACCGGTATGCCATTGTCTCTTGACCAGCTAATAAAATCAGCCACGATTAAAAAATACCCTGGAAACTCCATTTGAATAATGACAGACAGCTCGAACGCCAATCGATCATCATAAACCTGTCGATTGACTTTAATCGAGCGCAAGCGCTTGTCTAAACCTGCTTCTGATTCCTGGGTAAAAAATTGCGCAATACTCAGACCTTCTGGTACTGGAAAATCTGGCAAATAATTCTTTTTATACAATTCAAAATGAACATTGCAACGCTTGGCGATTTCAGCACTGTTGGCGATTGCCTCAGGTAAGTCAGAAAATAGGGCTTCCATTTCTTTGCCTGATTTTAAATACTGTTCAGCGTGGTAATGTTTTTCACGGCGGGCGTCGTCCAATAAACCACCTTGAGAAATACAGATTCTAGCTTCGTGTGCATCAAAATCTTGCTTTTGTAAAAACTCGACATCGTTGGTTGCCACCAAAGGAATATCAAGTTCCAAACCAAGTGCAACACAAAGGTGTAGATGGTGCTCATCATGAGCTCGGCCAGTACGTTGCACACCTAAATAAAAACGATCGCCAAAAATAGCCCTCCAAGCTTGAGCTTGTTGATTGGCTTCAGGCGTTTGGCTATTGATTAAATGTTGTGCTACGTCACTATACACTGGCGATGCAATAAGAATTAAACCTTGATGATGCGCTTGTAATTGCTCAACAGTAATGCTGACACTATCCACAGTTTGACCTTGGAGATAGGATAAAGAAATCAGCTCAGATAAATTCAGATAGCCTTCATGGTTTTGACACAAAAGCAATAAAGAAGCATTTTGATCATCTCTCTTGAGCGTAATCTCAGCGCCAAAGATTGGCTTAATACCATCTGCTTTAGCTGCTTTATAAAGCTTAACAGCGGCAAATAAATTAGAATTATCGGTTAGTGTAATCGCACTCATGCCAAGCTCTTTAGCTTGGTTGACTAATTTTGGTATGCGAATTAAACTATTCTCAACAGAATATTCGCTGTGACAATGTAGATGAACAAACTCAGAAATAGCCATCAAATATCGTTAAGAAATTACTAAAAAAATTCGCATAATACACATCATTTTACAACTTGAAAATTACGGAATATTTATATTTTAAAATTAAAAACATAAGCAAAGATCTTGGGCAATAAAAAACCGCCTCATGGAGCGGTTTTAAATAAAACTGGATTAATCTTAACACATCCAAGGCATCATAATATTTTCAGGCTTGGTGAATTTATTAATATCGTAACGCATCCCTGACATTGAGCCACTCATTTCTTTGATATTGACATTCATGCCGGCTATTTGCGAGAGCCCAGACCGTTCATGTCTCGCCCCATAGAAACCATTGAGCGGGTCATGATATTCATCTCTCTTGCCACATTGGCAAAATCATCACCCATTTTCTTTTGGCCATCAACCATACTTTGCGCCATTTGTATCATGTTGCGCGCCATGTCATTCATGTCCTTGGCCATGGAATGAACATCTTGGGTCATTTACCCAACTAATTTAGTCATGTCATGACCCATGTTGTACATAAACGACTCCATTCCGTAGGCGGCATAACCACCGATTAGTAACGCACCTGCTTTAATTGCTACATTCATGCCCGCACCTAGTGTTGATTAATTGATTACTAATGAAGACATTCGTTTTTAGTGTCGTACTCTTTTTCAGAATATCTTAAAATAGCTGCCGCCATAGTTAAAATTAAAATAGCCGAAACCATAATAATTAAATTTACACTGTCATTGGCCACTAAAAATTTCATGTCAATCACCATAAACCTTGTAATCGCAGTAATGGCGATAAAAATTAAGAAGACCACTGGCAATCGATGGGTTTTAAAATAAATACCAATCATTGCGCCGAGCTCTAGGTAGATAAACATCAGCAAAATATCTTTAAGTGAAGCAAAGTTTGATTGCTGCATAATCAGCAAGTATTCACTAATAGCTGACCAAACTACCGTGGCACCAATAACAAATAAACCCACTAAATGAACCATCTCAATGAAATAACCACCCAATTGATCAATTTTTATCTTTACAGTTTCACTAAACATAAATTCCCTCTCCCTTTAACTTTGTAACCAATGTCATGGCTCTAATTATCCATTATGTCAAAATATCATTGAACTATGTAGCTGTTTTACACTTTAAAAAGAATAGTAGATAACACAAACATCACGTCAAATCATCATCAATTAAAAAGTACGATTAATTGAGTTAAATACAATATTTTCAAAGTTTTTTAGGTGCATTATTCAGCAACACCTCTGTCAAGAAATACAGGCCAATCGATCCAGTCGTTTTGATAAACTGTTGTTGGATCAGAGATTAAACCCCTATATTTCTTTATAAGAAATCCGATAGTCAAACTTAGTTTTAACTATTAAAACATAACTGTTAACCAGTTTCTTGGCTTTAGAATACTCAACAAACAGTTTCTTCTTTCGCATACCCCCTCCTACGCCTGTTATTTATTATTTTATTGAAAAAATAGTTACTTTTATTAATTTCAATAAACCCTAAATAAGGTATTTTTATTTTGCTAATTATGTGAATTCAAGTTATTTGTAAAATAATTGAATCAATAAAAATTTAAACAAAAAAATACCCCAATTAAGGGGTATTTTTATTTAACCGTTTAGATTGCTAGAATCTAGGGCCGGGTGAGCTCGAAATAACAGAAGTTTGCGTCGTAGCGTTTACTGTTTGAGTGTGAGCTTTATTAGCTAAAGCTAGTGCCGCATCACTACAAGGTGTCGCAGAAAGCTTTTTAGCTTCTTTGATCATCTTTCCAGTATCACGCCAAGCCATGTTAACCTTTAAGTTTGCTGCATAACCTGCTTCTGCAGCACTAATCGCAGCTGCAAATGGATCGCTAGATCCATCATTCCAATTATGACAACTTGGAACTGCATATGCAGACATAGATAATACAGTTAAGGTTGTTAGTAGTAATTTTTTCATCATGCTCTCCTATTTTCTGTAACGATCAGCAGTGATCTCAAGATCATTACTCATTGCTTGATGGAAATATTCTAAGTTATTCATAGTCTCAGATTGTGCACTAATCGGCTTAGCACGCATGTTCTTTAAGCAACCACCATAACGACGTTGTAAAGTACCCATACCACCCCACTTCGCACGATACATTGGTACGTGTGTTGTGTGACCAAGTGCTGGTGACAAGATATCAGCACGGGCTTTTTTACCAGCGTAGTATACATGGCAGTCTGCACATGACATATTGAATTGGCCACGCTTTCCATAGAAGAATGCTTTACCTTCATCATATGCAGCTTGAGCACCGGCAGTATCAACTTTTACGTTGACCTTTTCGCCAGCAGCTTGATCCGAAATCCAAGCACTCATTCTGGCAATCTTACCTTTTTTAGAGCCTAGCTTCTTGCCTGTTTGCTTTAGGTAGCACGCCTTCATGACACCCTCAAGCGTTACAACTTTTTGTGTTGCTTCATCAAAGTATGGGTGTTTAACACGTGCTGCTGCAGGATCTTTAAGTGCATCACATTTATTAAATCCAAACTTAACAAACTCTAAACCACCCTTTTCAACAGCATCCTCGTACGGTGGAATACCATCTAAAATTTCTTCAAATTGATCTCTAGAGCCTGCATCGTAAGCATAAACACCATTGGTGTAATCTGCAAACTCAACATTGGGCTGAATAGACTTAAAATGGTCAATAAAAGCTTTTTGGTCAGAAGCAACATCAGCTGATGCAGCTCCAACCAGAAAACCGATACCAACGACCGTTGTTATTATTTTTTTCATTGATCTCTCCTCAATAATAATTAGTTACTTAGACTTTTTAGTCGCAGAACCTGTTTTACCCTTACTGTCTTTATATTTAAGTTCAATTGTGTCGCCTTTC
>DQNX01000045.1 GCA_015658965.1 Gammaproteobacteria bacterium | reverse complement strand
CCTATTAAGCCAGAGCGATCATAAACCGTAACTATTTCAACTCCTTCGGGTAAACCTTTTTTTAACTCTTCTAATTTGGCTTTTACTCCATCAATAGTTTTTTGTGCGTTTTCACCAAAGCGCATAACAACAACACCACCAACGACTTCTCCTTCACCATTTAGTTCAGCAATGCCTCGTCTCATTTGTGGACCTAGGTTGACTTCCGCCACATCGCCAATGGTAAGCGGGGTTCCTTGTGCGTTAACACCAAGAGGGATCAACTCTATGTCGGAAATACTTTTGATATAGCCAGTTGCGGTAACCATGTACTCTGCTTCCGCCATTTCAACAACTGAGGCACCTGTTTCTTGGTTACCACGTTTAAGTGCCATTTGAATGTGACTAAGTGGTATACCGTAGGCTCTTAATTTATCGGGATCGACTTGTATTTGATATTGTTTAACCATGCCACCAACAGCAGCAACCTCAGAAACTCCCGGTACAGTTTGCAATTCATATTTTAAGAACCAATCTTGAATACTACGCAATTGGCTAATATCTAAGCTGCCCGTTTTGTCTACAAGGGAATATAAATAAACCCAGCCAACGCCTGTGGCGTCAGGTCCTAGTTGTGGGCGTGCGGTAGCAGGTAGCGAAGGGGCTACTTGACTTAAATATTCAAGTACTCTGCTCCTTGCCCAATATAAATCGGTGTCTTCATCAAAGATGACATAAACAAAGGAGTCTCCAAAAAATGAATACCCCCGAACTGTAATAGCCCCCGGAACTGACAGCATTGCTGTTGTTAAAGGGTAAGTAACTTGATCTTGCACTACTTGTGGTGCCTGACCGGGATAATTCGTTTTAATTATCACTTGAACATCAGAAAGATCTGGTAATGCATCAACTGGTGTATTTTTAATTGAGAATAACCCACCACCAATCAAAATTAAGGTAGCTAAGATGACAAAAAAGCGATTACCTATCGACCACCTAATAATTGATTCAATCATTATTTATCTCCTAACTTAATGATTTGAATGGTCAACAGCACTTTTAGGTTCATGCTTTAGTTGCTCATTTGATTCAAGATAGATTTCAGTGATAACCAAATTATTTCTCACCTCAAAAGTGAAAGTGACGTTATCACCAACATTGAAATCAACTATTTCTATATTGTCCGCGACGATAAAATCCATCGTCGCAGCAGGTCTATCCCATTTCTCTATTGGGCCTCGGCTAATATTTAGAATACGCGTATCAACATTAATCGCATTGATTAGACCTGATACTGTTGCAAAAGATACTTCTTCACTCATATCAGCAGACTCACTCATGATATGAATTCCAGTAATTTCATATCCACCATCTTCGGTTTTACTCACCTCAAAGTGCAAAGATTGACCAGACTTTAATGAGTCAATATCAACTTTTTCAGCCACAGTAAAATCCATAACCATCTCAGGCCAATCCCAAGCTTCAGCGGGGCCGTGACTGATATTAACCATGCGATGCCCAGTCATAACACTATTAACATCACCTTG
>DQNX01000056.1 GCA_015658965.1 Gammaproteobacteria bacterium | reverse complement strand
TTTCCAGGCTTGTAAGCCCCCTTTTAGATTGTACACTTGTTCAAAATTATTACGGGTTAACAAACCTGCAATGTGTGATGAACGTGAGCCACTACGACAATAAACCAAGATTTTTTTACGATTGTCTAGGGTGTCTAATTTATTCTTAACTTGTGAGAGTGGAATGTGAATAGCCTCGGCAATAAAACCTGATTTTCTTTCTTTGTTTTCGCGCACATCTAAAATAATTAAGTCTTTTTCATCCATCAGTGTGATGGCGCTATTGGCATCAATGTCTTCATATTTTTTGAGTTTATCAGCCACAATATTGCCAATAAAAAGTGCGATTAAAACCACCAAAGTGATGGTGGTGAATATTTGATTGTCGTTGAGTAAAAATTCTAATATTTCCATTACAGTGTTTTTCCTTTTAAAAAGTTATCTAACATTTCGTGACCTTGCTCAGTCAAAATAGATTCTGGATGAAATTGCACCCCTTCAATAGCGAGCTCTTTGTGGCGAATACCCATAATTTCATCAATTTTTCCTTGTTCGTTTTCAGTCCAAGCTGTGATTTCAAAACAGGCAGGCAGACTGACTTGTTCGGCTACTAATGAATGATAACGTGTGGCGTTTAAAGGATTTTTTAAATCCGTGAACACACCTTGTGTGTTGTGATGTATGGATGATATCTTGCCATGCATAATCTTTTTGGCACCAACCACGTTACCACCAAAGGCCTGCACCATTGCTTGAAAGCCTAAGCAAACACCCAACATTGGAACTTTGCCTGAGAAATGTTTAATGGCTTCGATAGAAATGCCAGCTTCGTTTGGTGTACAAGGGCCGGGAGAAATGACTAAAAATTCAGGCTTGAGTTTTTCAATTTCATCAATCGTAATTTCATCATTACGATGCACTTCAACCGTTTGTCCCAGCTCGCCAAAGTATTGCACCAGGTTGTAGGTAAACGAATCGTAATTGTCAATCATTAAAAGCATAGTACCTACTATTTTACAATTATTTAAGTACTAAGAAAGAGGCAAAATTAAGACATTGAAAATGACACAAGCTTTGGCTAAACCCCGCTATTTTGAATCGATCAAAATGTGTGTGCTGATTATCAGTAATCAGCACATTCTCTATCGCTTGGCGTTTGGCGGCAATCTCTAGTTCACTATAACCATTGGCGCGTTTAAAGTCCAAATAGAGTTTGGTCACTTCGGCTTGTTTTTGCTCATCATCAAAATGAATTTTTTCTGAAACAATCAGCACTCCACCAGGATTTAAGCCTTGGTAAATTTTATTAATCAGTGCCTGTCTTTGTTTAACTGGAATAAATTGCAAGGTTAAATTTAATACAATAACGGATGAATTTTCGAAACTTATATCGTTGATATCACCACAAACAATCTTAAGATTTGGTACTTTTCCAGCAAGATTGTTCTTGCATTTTTTTACCATCTCGATTGAATTATCAACCGCAATGATACGATTATTGTCATGATTGTTGTTCAGGCTTAATGCCAAAGAAATCGCGCCTGTTGACGCGCCAAGATCGTAATAATTGGTATTATCTTGGCCATAGATTTTAACCATTAGCCCCACCATTTCAATCATGCTTTGATAGCCAGGCACTGAGCGTCTAACCATATCATCAAATACATTGGCAACACTTTTGTCAAAAGTAAAATCGACTAAATCATTTGCTTCGGTGAAGATTTGATCACGCATAGAGAGCCTCTAAGAAAAATTCACTAACCAAAAGTTTGGTCGATCCAATATTAAAAGTTGAACGCCTTCCCCAAGTGTTACCCGTATGAGTGACCTGCAGTTGCCCACGCGTAATAGTAGGGTCGTTAAAAAGCACTTCGCCCAAAGGTTTTGAGCCGATACTTAATAAATCTTTTGTATCTTTTGTTATCGGTATGACTGAGCGCGCAAACACCATCACTTGAGTATCACCTAATAATTCTACTTCTCGAATAACCGAGTCACCTTTAAATCCAAGCACATCGCTTTCATTTTGATGGGGTTTGAGTTGTGTCTGTGAGACAACATTAACGGCAAAATCATCAAACTTTGTTTTTAACTTGGCAGTCAACGATCGACTGTCATCAAGCCAATACATGGCATCGTCAGGCACCCCACGCGCTTGATCTAAATTTTGCCATAGTAAGTCTTGTGTTTTAATCATAGGGTTATTTTAAGCTAAGTATTTGCATATTGGGTTTTGTCATCACTAACCCAGCGCATAATAAGTGCATACTGTTTGCCCTCATCCAATTTTAAAAATTGCTCTGAATAAAAACGTACTTGCTTGAGTAAATAGCCGTCACGCACAATATTGGCAATTTTCATATTGGCAATGCCGGTTTGTTGAGTGCCCAATATCTCACCTGGACCACGTAATTTCAAGTCTTTGTTGGCAATTTTAAAGCCATCATTCGTTTGTCTGAGAATATCCAATCGCTCAGTAGCATTAGCACTTAAGGGGGTTTGATACATCAAGATACAAATACTTGCATCGGCACCACGACCAACACGACCACGGAGCTGATGCAGTTGTGCCAACCCCAATCGTTCTGAATTTTCAATCACCATAAGCGAAGCATTTGGCACATTCACACCGACCTCAATCACGGTGGTGGCGACCAAGACATCGATTTCCCCTTTGGAAAATTTTTTCATAATCTCAGATTTTTCATCTTTATTCATTCTGCCATGAATCAGAACAACGATCAAAGTTGGTAGACTTTCTTGTAGATATTGATGCGTATTGGTGGCAGATTCAGCACGTAACACTTCGGATTCTTCAATCAGTGTACAAACCCAATAGACTTGATTGCTGTCCTTACACACTTGTTTGATTTTTTCAACCACTTCATCTTTACGCTCATTGCTAAGTGCAATGGTTTTAACCGGTGTTCTGCCGGGCGGCAGTTCGTCAATAATTGACGAATCAAGATCTGCATAAGCACTCATGGTCAGTGATCGCGGGATCGGGGTGGCCGTCATCACTAGTTGGTGTGGTGTATTGTGTGCTTTTTGAGCCAGTGAGAGGCGTTGGTGCACGCCAAATTTATGTTGCTCATCAATCACCACCAAACCGAGTTGGTTAAACTCGACCGATTCTTGAAACAAGGCATGCGTGCCAATCACCACTTGTGCTTTGCCAGACTGGATCGCGTTTAATTGCTGGGCACGTTCGGCTGTATTTTGTGATCCTGTTAAAAAGGCCACTTCGATGCCTAAAGGTTCGAAGTAGTTTGAAAAACCATGTAAATGTTGGCTGGCGAGGATTTCAGTCGGCGCCATAACCGCTGCTTGAAAACCATTTTCAACGGCTTGCAAACAAGCAAAAACAGCAACAATGGTTTTTCCAGAACCCACATCGCCTTGGAGTAATCTAAGCATTGGATGGCATGAGGATAAATCTAGGTTGATTTCATCAATACATCTTTGTTGTGCGCCGGTTAATTCAAAGCCAATATTTTTGGATAATTGCTTGGGCAGAGATTTAGATATTTTAAAAATATTGGAAATTTTGCTTTTGCGTTCATGTTTTAGCTTAAGCAAACTCAGTTGGTGGGCACAAAGCTCTTCAATGATCAGTCTTTGTTGTGAAATATGCCTAAATTCGGCAATTTGATCAAGATTTTCCCCTTCTTTGGGGTGGTGCAGAGTTTCTAACGCTTGCTTGAGTGATGGCATTGAGTTTTTTGCCAAATTTTCAAAATTGTCACTGAGTGATGTTTTTTTTAATGTTTCTAGTGCAGTGTTAATCCATTTTTTGAGTTGTGCTTGATGAATATTGCCGGTCAGCGGATAAACAGGGCTCAATGTCGTTTCCAAGAGATTTGACTGACCTTTTGAAATCAGACGGTATTCTGGATGGTGTATTTCCAGGCCATCACGCCCAATTTTAACTTCACCAAAACACTGGATGATATCGCCCCGCACCAGTTGTTGTTTGTGATATTGATTAAAATGGAAAAATCTTAACAGCAGTGTTCGATTGTTTTCATCAGACAAATAACACAATAGTTGTCTTTGTCGTGTTGCCACTTCTTCAAGCCGATCAATCGTCAATTGTACCAATATCTCAGTGCCAACTTGTGCGTCATCTAGCGAGGTAAATTTAGTTTTATTTTGATACCGTAGTGGCAAATGAAACAACAGGTGTTCTAGGTTGTAAATACCAATATTGTTGAGTTTCTCTTGCGCTTTTGGACCTAATCCGTTGATCGAAATTATGGGATCAGATAAATTGTGCATTTTATTAGAAGCTGTAACTGTTTTCTTCAACCACCATCACGCCATCCATTTCTACTTGTGCACCTTTAGGCAGTTCGTTAATGCCCACCGCCGCGCGTGCAGGGTAGGGCTTATTGAAATAAGCCGCCATGATTTCATTAACCACTGGAAAGTTGTTGAGATCGGTTAAATAAACATTGAGTTTGACAATGTCATCGAGACTGCCTCCCGATTCTTTACAAACCTCAGTTAGATTTTTAAACACTTGATTGATTTGTGCACTAATATCGCCCGCGATCAACTGCATGGTTTTTGGTACTAACGGAATTTGCCCTGA
>DQNX01000011.1 GCA_015658965.1 Gammaproteobacteria bacterium | reverse complement strand
ACTAGGTCGATATCATTAACAACTGCCTGACAAGACAGGCGAGAATCCGGATCTAAACCCCAAGCCTTATCAAGTAAATCATCTTCGGTTTCATCAGAGGCTTCGATGTCTTCAAAACCTTCTCGTACATAAATATGGCACGTTGTACACGCGTTTGACATTTCACAAGCGTGTTCAATTTCAACATCGTTTGCCAGCAGTGCATCGCATACACTAACCCCTGTTTCAACTTCAATAACAACGCCTTCTGGGCATAACTCATGGTGGGGTAATACAATAATTTGTGGCATAACTGTTCCTTTTAAAATTCGTCAACATTACGGCCTTTCATGGCCTTCATTACGGTGCTATTCATGCGTATTTCTACAAACTTCTCACTGACTTTTTCTAGCCGATCAATGGCTGTTTTAATTGTTTTTTCATTGTCATCTTCACTAACTTTTTCTAAACCAGCTCTTGCTTGGAGAATGGTGTCAATCATTTTATCATCTAGCAAGCCTTTGTCGCACTCTAAAGCCGAATCAATCGCCTCTATTGTGCGTTTAGCATCAACCTGTGTTTCGTGTAACTGCCTGGCTTCGATGTCATTTTTGGCAAATAAAATAGAATCCTTGAGCATTTTTTCCATCTCAGCGTCGGTTAAACCATAAGAGGGCTTAATAGTAACATTGGCTTTCACACCAGACACCTGTTCTGTTGCACTAACAGACAACAATCCATCAGCATCCACTTGAAATTCAACCCGAATACGCGCGTTACCAGCCACCATTGGCGGGATACCTCTAAGCTCAAATTTACCGAGTGATCGACAATCTTTTACCAATTCACGTTCACCTTGCAACACGTGAACACTCATGGCCGTTTGGCCGTCTTTAAAGGTGGTAAATTCTTGCGCTCGCACAATGGGAATTGTGGTGTTTCGATGCACAACTTTTTCTACCAAACCGCCCATGGTTTCAAGGCCAAGTGATAAAGGCAACACATCCAAAAGCAACACGTCATCTTTTGACTTATTGCCCGCCAAAACATTGGCCTGAATAGCCGCGCCTTTAGCCACTACCTCGTCTGGGTTAATACTGCATAAAACTGGCTTATCAAATAAATCACCCACCATTTGTCGGACCAATGGCATGCGTGTTGAACCACCCACCATAATAATATCTTTAACTTCCTTCATCTCAACTTCAGCATCTCTAACGCAGCGTTTGCTTAACAACAAGGTGCGTTTAATCAATGACTCCGATAAAGACTCAAACTTCTCTTTGCTAATGCGGTAAGGCGCTTCTACACAATCAAATTCGGCAAATTCTTGCTCGGATAGTGTTTCCTTGGCTGTGCGTGCATATTGCTTAATTTTCTGCATTTGTGTGGGTGTTAAATCGCCCAAATCTAAACTTTCAATACAATCGTCAATAATCAGTTGGTCGAAATCATCACCGCCCAAGCTAGAGTCTCCGCCTGTAGCTAATACTTTGAACACGCCTTTTTGAAAACTCAGGATAGAAATATCAAAGGTACCGCCACCCAAATCATAAATTGCATGGACACCGGCTTCACCCGACTCTAAGCCATAAGCCACAGCTGCCGCTGTAGGCTCGTTGAGCAAACGCAAGGTATTTAACCCAGCCAATGTTGCGGCATCTTTAGTGGCTTGTCGTTGTGCATCATTAAAATAGGCAGGCACAGTAATCACAGCACCAACCAGATCACCGCCAAGCGCATCTTCTGCACGTGTTTTTAAAGTGGACAAAATACTAGATGAAATTTCTACTGCACTCAAATCACCCATGGCCGTATGAAACAACACATGGTTACCATTTTCAACCAATAGATAAGGGCAGTTTTTAAAATCATTGACCTCTCGATAACCCAAGCCCATAAAGCGCTTGACTGAAATAATGGTATTGGTAGGGTCGGTTTTAGCATAAGGACAAGCATCACAACCTACGGTTAAGATGTTGTCTTTACCACAATGCACCACAGAAGGCAGGATTGCTTGATTGTTCTCATCGGTTAAAACGGTACTCACACCACTCATAACCGAAGCCACCAAAGAATTTGTGGTCCCAAGATCAATACCAATTGCTAGCTTGTGCTGGTGTGGTGCACTCGATTGTCCGGGCTCTGATATTTGTAATAATGCCATACGCTTATTTTACAACCACTCGTCCATCAATTGATTCGCTTGTGTGTTTAACTGCTTATAAAATTTAAGCTCTCGAACCAGGTTTTTTATTTTATCGAACTCATTGACAACAAACAACTGTTTAACTTGGCTAATATTCTGTTTAATTTTTTGAGAAATATCTTCAATAAAATCATCCAATGACGGTTCATCCTTCGAAGATTCAATAGATTCTAATTGTTCCCTCAAGGCGATCTGACTGAGTAGAAAATCCATGTCCATTTGTGTGTCTTTCTCATCAAAGGCATTAATGCCTTGCAATTCCAATAAATAAGTCGCCCTTAATAAAGGCGACTTTAAGGTGTCATAAACCGTATTAATCAGTGATGTATTTTGCAAAGCGATGGATTTTTCTTTATCACTTTTAGTGACAAAATTATCTGGATGAAACACTTGGATTTGCGTTTGATATACAGACTCTAGTGCATTTAAGTCAATCGTAAAATCAACCTCTAGCGAGAACAGCTCAAAATAGTTTTGCATAACGAGAAAAAACTAAACGGTGAATGATTCACCACAGCCACATTCGGCTTTAGCATTTGGATTATTAAATTCAAAACCTTCGTTTAGACCCTCTTTAACAAAATCAACCTCGGTACCATCGATGTAAATTAAACTCTTAGCATCAACAATCAGCTTAACACCACCGTCTTCAAAAATGCTATCGTCTTCATTAACAGCATCTACAAACTCGATGTTGTAGCCTAAACCAGAACAACCTGTTGTTTGAACGGATAAACGAATGCCCACACCTGACCCACGACTGGATAAAAATCCAGCCATACGTTCAACCGCTTCTTTCGTTAATGTGATTGCCATTTGTTAATATTAAGCTTTACTTTTAATATCATTAATAGCCGCTTTGATCGCATCCTCAGCCAGTACTGAACAATGAATCTTTACTGGTGGTAAAGCCAGTTCTTCAGCAATATCTGTGTTCTTAATTTCAGCCGCTTCAGCTAACGTTTTACCTTTAACCCATTCAGTCAATAATGAACTTGACGCAATAGCCGAACCACAACCATACGTTTTAAATTTCGCCTCTTCGATGATACCTTCATCGTTGACTTGAATTTGCAGACGCATGACGTCACCACAGGCGGGTGCACCCACCATGCCTGTGCCTACATTTTTTGCGTCTTTATCTAATACACCCACATTGCGTGGATTTTCATAATGATCTAGTACTTTTTCACCGTATGCCATCTTATTTCTCCTAATAGTTCTTTTGTTGTCATTCTAACCTTTTATCGGCTAGATAGTCCTTGTATTTTGTATCGTAATTAGTGTGCAGCCCACTCAACTTTACTCAAATCAACGCCGTCTTTAAACATGTCCCATAATGGTGACAAATCCCGTAGTTTTTCTACCTTATCACGAACCAAAACGATGGCCTTATCAATATCGGCTTCAGTGGTATACCTACCAATACTAAAACGAATAGAGCTGTGTGCTAATTCATCACTCAAACCGAGTGCTCTAAGCACATAAGAAGGCTCAAGGCTTGCCGATGTACAGGCAGAACCTGAAGATACTGCAATGGTGTTAATCGCCATCATTAACGACTCACCTTCTACATAGTTAAAGCTAATGTTAAGATTGCCTGGAATGCGCTGATCTAAATCGCCATTCACTTGCACTTCTTCCATATCAATAAAACCGGCTAATAAACGATCACGCAATATTTTAAATCTTGCACTTTCATCGCTCATTTCTGCCTCGGCAATGGCAAAAGCCTCACCCATGCCTACAATTTGATGAGTGGCTAACGTGCCTGAACGCATGCCACGCTCATGCCCGCCGCCGTGTATTTGCGCCTCAATGCGAACACGTGGCTTACGACGTACATACAAAGCACCCATGCCTTTAGGGCCATAAATTTTATGCGCTGAAAAGCTCATTAAATCAACCGGTAAGGTTGACAAATCAATGGCCACTTTGCCTGCAGATTGTGCGGCATCAACATGGAAAAATACTTTGCGCTCACGACAAAGATTGCCAATAGCTTCGATGTCTTGAATCACGCCAATTTCGTTGTTCACGTGCATGATAGAAACCAATAGCGTTTGATCGGTAATTGCAGCTTTTAAAACGTTTAAATCCAATAAACCATTTGCCATTGGGTCTAAGTAAGTTATCTCATATCCCTCTCTTTCTAACTGACGACAAGTATCTAATACCGCTTTATGCTCAGTTTTAAGGGTAATAATATGGTTGCCTTTTTTCTTGTAAAAATGCGCAATACCTTTGATTGCCAAGTTGTCTGATTCAGTCGCGCCAGAAGTCCAAACAATTTCTCTTGGGTCTGCGCCAATCAAACTAGCCACTTGTTTTCTGGCGTTTTTTACGGCTTCATCTGCTTGCCAGCCATAGTAATGAGAATTGCTTGCTGGATTGCCAAAATCACCATCCATGGTTAAGTATTGCATCATTTTTTTAGCAACGCGTTTGTCAACCGGTGTGGTTGCTGAATAATCCATATAAGTAGGTACTGACATAAGTTTATAGTCCTTTTTTTAATTGATGATCGTCGATTACTTGTTGTAAATTTTTACTGCTTAAAAACGTTCTAATTTGGTCACTTACTTCACACCAAAGCTGGTGAGAAATACATTGCTTACCACTATGACAAGTACTCATTCCTTTGCAGCGACGCAGATCGATATTTTCATCAACAGCTTCGATAATTTGCGTCAAAGTAATATCTTCAGCCACCGTGTCTAGTAGATAACCACCGCCTGGACCACGCACACTTTTAACCAATTCTGCCTTTCTAAGCTTGGCGAATAATTGCTCAAGATAAGACAGTGAGATATTTTGTCTTTGCGAGATAATATCAAGTGTAATGGGTTTACCAGTACTATTAGATGCCAAATCTAACATGGCTGTTACAGCGTAACGGCCTTTTGTTGTTAATTGCATAGCAATCCTTGTTTTTTTAAACAGGGTATTATTATATACTTAACCAAGTATTTTAGTCAAGTAAAAACCCTACTCATATAAATAACTAATAAAAAAAAGATTACTTGCTTTCGATTTCTAGTTTATCAACGTCAATGTCGTCTCGGTCTTTAATGTCAAGCTTCTTAGAGACAAGATTAAGCTGCTTATCCATATCGTGAATATGCGCCAAAATTGTATTAATCGCTCTAACACTTGGGTCATCAGCATCAGAACCCACGGCGTAAGATTCGAAATGATCACTTTTTGTCTTAGAATCTTTCAACACGCGCGCAGGCACACCAACCACAGTTTGAGAGCACTCAACTGATTTAACCACCACCGAATTAGAGCCTACACGTACACTATCACCCAAAGTAATCGGGCCTAAAATTTTAGCACCAGCACCAATCACCACGTTATTGCCCAAGGTTGGATGGCGTTTGCCTTTTTTCCAAGTGGTTCCCCCTAAAGTCACGCCATGATACAGCGTACAATCATCGCCAATTTTGGCTGTTTCACCGATAACGACACCCATACCATGGTCAATAAAGAAACGTCGACCAATCACTGCACCAGGATGAATCTCAATACCGGTAATCCATCGGGTTAACATCGAAATAAACCGGGCCAACCATTTAAGTTTTAACAGCCACAGACGATGCGTCAGACGATACAACAGCATCGCCTGCACACCGGAATAACAAGTAATTATTTCAAAGGTATTCCGTGCCGCAGGATCGCGATCAAACACACATTGAATGTCTTCAATAAATTTCATGGGTAGATTATATCATAGAGCACTTATCAACTTAATAATCAACAACAGACTTAAAGCGTTTGTAATTCCATAAGTATTGTTCAGGCTTGGTTTTAACCAAGCTTTCGATTGCTTGATTCATCAGCATTACATCGGCTTT
>DQNX01000162.1 GCA_015658965.1 Gammaproteobacteria bacterium | reverse complement strand
TACGCCACAATGTGCAGAAGTTTGCCCAGTCGATTGTTGCTTGTCTGACCCTGATAATGTTGAAACAGAAGAAGAGCTTTTAGCCAAACTGGCATAAAGCGTTTAACCTAATAAAAAGGCGACCTAATAAGGTCGCCTTTTTATTAGTGGCAGTTTAATCAATCAGCCCAAGATATTTTTAAGTGCTGATAAGCATAGCGTAATGTTTTCTTTTCTAGAAGAATGACCCATTAGCCCAATACGCCAAACCTTGCCTGCATAAGCACCAAGACCTGCACCAATTTCTAAATTGTAATCATTCAGTAATGTTGCACGAACCGCGGCGTCATCAACCCCTTCAGGGATAAACACAGTGTTAAGCTGCGGCAGGCGATCAGCCTCATTAACCAAGAAGTTGATGCCCATCGCCTCAAGTCCACTTTTTAATTCTTCATGATTCTTTTGATGGCGTGCCCAAGAGTTTTCCAAACCTTCTTCTGAGATCATCACCAAAGATTCATGCAAGCCATACAGTGTATTCACTGGCGCTGTGTGGTGGTAAGTACGCTTAGCACCTTTGCCCCAATAGCCCATGACTAGGTTCAAATCTAAAAACCAAGAAGTGACCGGTGTTTTGCGATTTTTAACTTTGGTTAAAGCACGTTCGTTAAAACTAACCGGTGAAATGCCTGGCATGGCCGATAAACACTTTTGCGTGCCTGAATAAATCGCATCAATTTCCCATTCGTCAACCCGCAATTCACTACCCGCTAATGAAGTCACTGCATCGACAATGGTGATGCAATCAAAGGCGTGGGCAATCTTGCACAGCGCTTTGGCATCAGATTGTGCGCCAGTTGAAGTTTCAGCATGAACAAAAGCTAGAATTTTTGCATCAGGATTCTCGATCAAAGCTTGCTCAACTTTATCGGTTGATACCGCATCACCCCAAGCATCTTCAACCACAATCGCTTCACCACCCATGCGCGTGATATTCTCTTTCATACGCATGCCAAAAACGCCATTAATACACACAACAACCTTATCACCCGGTTCAACCAAGTTGGCAAAACAAGTTTCCATACCAGCAGATCCTGGTGCTGAAACAGGCATGGTTAGCTCGTTTTCAGTTTGAAAAATGTACTTTAAACCTTCTTTAGTTTCATCCATCATGCCCACAAAAGCAGGATCAAGGTGGCCAATCGTTGGACGCGCCATGGCTGACAAAATTCTTGGGTGAACATCTGAAGGTCCTGGACCCATTAAAGTTCTAATTGGTGGATTAAATGATTGCATAGTCTTTTTTAAGGTTAATAAAATTAAAGAAGCCATTATAATTGCTCACATGAAAGTTGTTCATGAATTATCGCGCGTACTACCTAAGGGTATTGTTATTACTGGTGAGGAAAATACGCGCCCGTTTGAATGTGATGGACTCAGTGTGTATCGACAAAAGCCTCTGGCTGTGGTTTTGCCTGAAAACATCGAGCAAATCAAACAAACGTTAAAAATTTGTAAAGCGCACAATACACCGGTTGTTACACGCGGTGCAGGTACCGGCTTGGCTGGTGGTGCTACGCCTTTAGAGCAAAGTGTGGTGTTGGGTTTGTCGAAGCTCAACCAAGTCAAATCGATTGATGTTGAAAATCAATTAGCCGTCGTTGAACCGGGCGTTAGGAATATTGCTATTAGTGAAGCCGTGGCCGAGCACGGTTTATATTATGCGCCAGATCCTTCAAGCCAAATTGCTTGTACGATTGGCGGCAACGTCGCTGAAAACTCAGGCGGTGTGCATTGTCTTAAATACGGTTTAACGGTTCACAATATTGAGTCCTTAAAGATGTTAACCATGGCCGGCGAAGAATTAACGTTAAGCCGTCAAGACCAAGGCATGGGTTTGTTAGCGCTAATGAATGGTTCTGAAGGCTTGTTAGGCATTATGATTGAAATCACGGTGAAGCTTACGCCAACACCCAAGCTTGCTAGGGTAGTCATGGCTGGCTTTGATTCGGTGCGAGATTGCGCTAATGCAGTGGCTGACATTATCAAAGCGGGCATTATTCCAGCCGGTTTAGAAATGATGGACAAATTTGCCATTGAAGCGGCTGAAGGCTTTGCCCAGGTGGGTTACCCATTAGATGCTGAAGCACTATTATTATGTGAAGTCGACGGGTCTGAGCTGCAAGTACAAGCAGAGCTTGATACGGTATTAAAAGTACTCTCAAGTGCGTCCACTTTAAAAGTGTCTGAGAGTGAAGAGGAGCGTTTAAATTTATGGAAAGGTCGAAAATCTGCCTTCCCAGCGGTTGGGCGATTGTCACCCGATTACTACTGTATGGACGGCACCATTCCACGTCGTCATTTAGCAGACATGTTAGAAAAAATTAACCAACTCTCTCAAAAATATCAGCTTAGAGTGGCGAATGTTTTCCATGCGGGCGATGGCAATCTTCATCCGCTTATTTTGTACGATGCAAACATTCCAGGCGAGCTCGAAAAAACCGAAGCATTTGGTACAGATATCTTAAAACTCAGTGTCGATATGGGTGGCACAATTACCGGTGAACATGGTGTTGGTATTGAGAAGCTCAATGCTATGTGTCATCAATTTAACAATAAAGAGTTGGAGATATTTCACAAAATTAAACAAGTGTTTGATCCAGATTCGCTACTCAATCCAGGCAAAGCGGTGCCAGAGCTTCATCGCTGCGCTGAGTTAGGTGCAATGCACGTGCATCATGGCGAGTTGCCACACCCAGAGTTGGAGCGTTTCTAATGGCAGATCGGATCATACAATTACAAACATTAGTCAAACAGTCAAGTGGTTTGCATATTGATAGCGCGTTGTTAGATTACGCGGGCATCATAGAATACTATCCAGAAGAATTGGTCATGACTGTTAAAGCAGGCACCACCATTGCCAATCTTAAAAAGCAGTTAAAGAAAAACAACCAATCGCTGTCTTTTTATACAGATGATGATAATATCAGCATCGGCGCCGTGTATGCCAATGGTGGGCAAGATATATCCGACAGTGTTTTAGGTATCAAAATTATTGATGGTAGAGGTGATTTATTAAACTTTGGCGGCCAGGTAATGAAGAATGTGGCTGGTTATGATGTGGCGCGTTTGTTGGTTGGATCCAAGGGGCAGATAGCGATGATTACGCAGATTAGTTTTAAGGTATTGCCCAGTGTTTATGTTGGTGAGCTTAGTGCGCCAAAAAAATCGAACCATAAATCAGCATTACGAACTGAAATTGAACAAAAATTAAAACACGTGTTTGATCCTAAAGGCATCTTTCAATAATGCAAACGAATCATATCCTAAATCAAAAAGCCAACGACATTATTCGCAAGTGTGTGCATTGTGGATTTTGTTTGGCCACTTGCCCAACCTACCAACTTTTAGGCGATGAATTGGATTCGCCCAGAGGTCGTATTTATCTCATTAAATCTTCACTTGAAAACAATCATTTTTCTAAGCAAAGCATTAAGCACTTAGATCGCTGCCTGACTTGTAGATCTTGTGAAACCACTTGCCCATCAGGCGTTGAGTACAGCAAGTTATTAGATGTGGGCCGTGAATTTATTGAAGTAAAACGCCCATTGTGGCAAAAACTGTATCGTTATTCTGTGCGCAAGTTATTAACCACACCGCTGTTGTTTAATCCTGCTGGGTTGTTGTTTAGGCATTCTAAGATACAAACCAAAACTTTAAAACCAAGCAAGGTTCTTGGCAAAGTGTTGTTATTAGGCGGTTGTGTACAGCCAGTGCTTGCGCCAAATATTAATCATAGTGTGAAAAATATCTTGGCCAAGCTCGGCTATGAAACCGTTGAAACACCACAAAAAGAATGCTGTGGCGCAGTCGATCAGCACCTCAGTGCCAGCGCAGATGCATTGATTAAAGTTAAGCATAATATTGACCAATGGTTGGTACAACTCAATACTGGTATAGATGTCATTATTTCAACAGCGAGTGGTTGTGGGGTAATGGTGAAAGACTATAGTCACCTATTTGAAGCGTCTGATCCGTACTATAAAAAAGCACTTTTGATTTCAGAAAAAACTCAAGATATTGCCCAATTTTTAGTCGATAAAGATTTGTCAAAACTCCATTTAGAAAAGGTCGATATTTCTTACCATGAGCCTTGCACTTTGCAACATGGCCAACAACTGGCTGGACTGGTCGAATCCATTTTAAAAAGCTTGGGTT
>DQNX01000052.1 GCA_015658965.1 Gammaproteobacteria bacterium | reverse complement strand
AACACACCTACATTTGCTTGGCTAAGATACCTTATTGGGGGATTAATCTTTGGTATTGGCATGACGATAGGCTCAGGTTGTGGTAACAAAACTTTGGTCAGAATTGGTGCTGGCAATCTAAAATCAGTCATCACTTTTGCAATGATGGCATTTGGTGCTTACTTAATGATGTTTACTGACTTTATGTACACTTTCTTTTTACAATGGACAAGTGTATTAGATGTTGATCTAACAGAATACGATATCAATAGTCAAGACCTGGGAGCGCTCACCGCACATATCATTCAGACAGATGCACTGAATACAAAATTAATTCTTGGAGTTGTTATTTCGATCGTTGCACTTTTATACTTATTCAGAACAGAGGAATTTAGAAAAGATAAACATAATATCCTCGCAGGCCTAACTATCGGTATTTGTGTGGCGATTGCCTGGTATATTTCATCTGGCCCTATGGGGCAAGAACTACTTGAAGAAGCAGAAATGATGGATGCAAAACCTTATGCCTTGGGCGCACAATCTCTAACCTTTGTCGCACCTTCTGGACATTTTTCTGCATTAGTTAGCTCTACATTTGACTCAGCTTATATTACATTTGCACTCATTGCTGGTTTAGGAGTATTAGTGGGCTCATTCTTTTATGCTATATTAAACCAATCATTTCACCTGGAATGGTTTAGTTCAATTAGTGATTTAATCAATCATATTGTTAGTGGATTATTAATGGGAATAGGTGGTGTACTTGGTATGGGTTGCACGATCGGACAAGGGGTGACAGGTGTATCTACATTATCACTAGGTTCGTTAATCGTTCTCGGATCTATCATATTTGGATCAGCCCTTACTATGAAAATCCGGTACTATCAACTTGTGTACGAGGATGAAGCCAATATTTATACAGCTACAATGGCTAGCCTAGCTGATTTAAAATGCATACCAAATAAATGGAGATGTCTAGATCATGTCTGATTCATTATTACAATCTGCAAAAGAGGTTATGCTTATCGAGGCACAAGCGATCTCAGATTTAGCCGATCGTCTTGATCATAGTTTTGTTAAAACTTGCCGATTAATTCAAGATTGCCAAGGCAAGGTTGTTCTAATTGGCATGGGAAAATCTGGTCATATTGGCAATAAAATTGCAGCAACTTTTGCTTCGACCGGAACACCAGCTTTTGCTGTGCACCCTGGTGAAGCGGGGCATGGCGATCTAGGTATGATTACTGAAGGCGACGTGGTGATTGCAATTTCTTATTCGGGTGAGTCTGATGAAATTATGACTTTAGTGCCGGCGCTTCAACGCCTCAGTGTGCCGATTATTGGCATGACAGGTAATGCCAACTCTTCTATTGGCGAGGCCTGTGATGTACATCTTGATGTTGGCGTTGGAAAAGAAGCTTGCCCGCATAATTTAGCGCCCACCTCAAGCACCACAGTAGCGCTTGCAATGGGTGACGCTTTGGCGATTAGCTTATTAACTGATAAGGGCTTTAGCCCCGATGATTTTGCTAGATCTCACCCATCTGGTGCACTGGGTAGGCGTCTACTAACTTTTGTTAAAAATATTATGAAGATGGATGACGACATTCCAACGGTAAGTGCCGACACCAAGCTACTAGACGCACTACTGGTAATGAGTCAGAAAAAACTCGGAATGGTGCTAATTACTGACAATAACAACCTTCAGGGTGTTTTTACTGATGGTGATTTACGCCGTGTTTTAGAAACACACAATGACATTCAAAATGTAAACATTGGCGAGGTAATGACTTCAAAATGTAAAACAATCTTAGCAGATAAACCCGCCATGGCTGCGGTACAAATGATGGATGCGTTTAATTTGAATTCCTTGCCGGTGGTTGATGATGACAATCAAGTGGTTGGGGCAATTAATACACACACCTTAATGCAAGCCAAAATCATCTAATTGCGTCGTCTTTTTCCTTTCTGACATTGTTGAATTTTATTACTTCCAGCACCTCCCTTGAGGGGTATAAACATTCAGTTGTGTGGATTTTCCTGTTTATAAAATTCGCCTCGCAGAAAAAAAATACTTGTAATTATTAATTAATTAATCTTTGGACACCCCACCAAATACCGATTAGTGCAATCACTATTGAAATTGGTATAACGGCTAATTGTCGATAATTAAGTTTTAATCTACGCAGTATCAACAGCCCGCTCACCACGCCGAGCACAATTAGCAGTTGTGCCAATTCAACGCCAACATTAAAGCCAATCAAGGTGGTTATAAACGAATCGGGCGCCATTTTAAATTCTTTGAGCATGCTGGCAAATCCCAGTCCGTGGATCAAGCCAAACAAGAACACGATGATGCTTTTGCGTTTGATTGATTGATGCGTCATCAAATTTTCAATCGCCACATAAGCAATGGAAAAAGCAATTAAAGGCTCAACAATTTTCGCCGATACATCGATTGTGCCAATCATTGCCAGACCGAGCGTTAACGTATGCGCCAGAGTAAAGGTGGTGACCAATAACAACAGCTTGCGCCATAAAAGCGATGAAAGCGCCATACCAACAATAAACAAAATGTGATCCCAGCCCAAAGGAATGACATGGTCAAAGCCTATCCCGGTAAATTGATAAAAACGCTGAGTAGCGCTAAGTACTTCTGGATGATTAATATCGATCAAGCCGCTAGGCTTGCCCCCACGTAGCCACTGCCACTGGCTCCAGTTATACTCATCCTTTTGATAGACTTGCCAGCGCAGTGCACTGTCACCGTAAAGTTTGCCATATTGCCAAGACAGTTCTAGCGGCCACTCACCAAGTTGCGCTTGATAAGTAAGTATGGTTTTTCTGGGGCGTTTTTTATAGCCAATAATGTCAATCTTAGTGCGATTTAAACTAAGTGCTTGGGTCTTGCCATTAACTTTGAAGTTAAAACTACCTAAAAATTCTACTTCAAAATCTTTAAAGCGCTTGCGCAGCTCGCCCCTTGAAAGCGCCCTAAGTTCGTCATATTGCGCCGAAGTAGGCGCATCAGTGGTTTTTTTATATTGAGTGCCAATGCCTGTCATGGCCGCTTCAAGGCTTAGATCGATCTGGATTTCAACGGTTTTATCTGCAAAAAATGAAACTTCCACCAGCGCCGGTTTAACCACATCAGCCTGAACTAAAGTACCAACTAATAATGAGAGTAATAATAGTATTTTCATAAACATTTATATCAACAAAAAACCCCGACTAGCGGGGCTTTTTGTTTATTTTGGCAAAAAATCTACAGCAATTTACCTGCATAATTTTCAATACCTGGATTGGTTTTCACGCCCTTAATGGTTGGATGATTGACCTTTTTCAGATCTAGCGTACCTTGCTTGCGCAAATAGTCTGCAGCAACATCCCACATCAAACGACCGTTGCCAATCGATCCCACTTGCGCCCAACCAGAAACCTTATAGGATTTATTTGGATCAATGGCTACGCCTTTGTCATCTTTCATTTCAGAAATACGATTGCCCAAAGTGGCCGCTGGATCAATGGTGTAATCCATACCACCCATACGCACCATATCACCACCAGATTGTAAGTACGGATCTTGTACAAATAGGTTTTCTGCAATGGCTTCCAAAATTTCCTTCAGTTGTGCACCTTTCAGTTCATTCACATAGGTCTCACCATAAGTCATTGAGGTATTGGTCATTAAGTCTTCCATAGTCACATCATGGCCTGCTGGTACTGAGGTACCCCAGCGCACGCCGGCTGACATGGCAAAGTCTGCATCGTGCTCTTCACGCAGTGAATTAACCAAGACCTGATCCCAAGTGCCTATAAAGTTACCACGACGATACAAAGTCTGATTGGTTGTACAAAGCTTCTCGGTTAGAATTTCGTCATAAGTCTTACCCACACGATCTGGATTGTTGCTCATCTCACTACTGCGTGCTTCGACGACATTTTTATCGTATTTGGTGTTACGCATCTTAGTAATGAAAGACACCATCGCCGCATCAGGCTTAATAAAGTCAGTCAAAATTGGCAGCATTTTGTAATTGTAGCCAACCATTTTATGGTCTTTAATTTCTAAATCCATGACGCCAATGTACTTACCCGAACAGCCGGCATTGGTAACCACGGTCACGCCACCTGCATTTTTAACTTCAACAGGTTTAGGCATGCCGTCGTGGGTATGGCCACCAAAGAATGCATCAATACCCACCACACGTGAAGCCATCTTAATATCTACGTCCATCCCATTGTGTGATATCACAATTACCGCATCTGGCTTTTCATTTTCACGAATATCTATTACTAATTCTTGCATTTCGTCTTCGCGTAGACCGAACGACCAATCTGGAAAGAAGTATTTTTGCGGGTTGGCGTTTGACGTTCTTGGGAACGCTTGGCCAATCACCGCAATTCGGTGTCCGCCTACATTTTTAATCACGTATGGCTTAAATGGTAAAGCGTCATCTTCACTGTATAAGCCATTACCATCAAACTTTTCAGTCATGGTGAAATATTCATCGCCCATTAAAGCGTCTTCCATAATGCGCACGTTTTGACCTAGGAAATCACCCTTAAAAAAGCCAATATTTTTGAGCGTCTCTTCTTCTTTATAAGTAAATTCCCAATGGCCTACCATCACATCTACGCCGAGCATATTAGTGGCTTCAACCATATCCGCACCACGTGTCCACAATGAAGTACCTGAGCCTTGCCAAGTATCACCGCCATCCAATGTTAGTGTATTTTGTACGCCGCCTGCACTTTCACGCAGGGATTCTAATACGGTTTTAATTTGGCCAAATCCACCCGTTTTGCCGTATTTAGCGGCTAAATCTTCAAAATTATTGTAAGTAAAAGCATAGGCATCAGCTGAGCCTGGCTTAATGCCGATTTTTTTAAGTAGGTTATTACCCACAACATGCGGTAATTGACCGTAAGTAGAGCCAAAACCTAAATTAACATTGGGCTCACGGAAATAGTTGGGTAGCAAATTACCATGCGTATCGGTGATGTGCAAAATACGCGCATTGCCGGTTTTTGGTACTTCATACCTATTCTCTTGTGAAGCCAACTTAGCAGAAGAGTCGCCGCCACAACCACTAATCAAGCCTGCTGCCGAACCAGCACCCAAAACTTTGATAAAATCTCTACGTGTTAATGACATGCCTCATCCTATATTAATTTAAAAGAAGAAATTATACCGTCAGGCGTTTTTTAACGCATTATCTTATGGTGATATTCTTAGATACCCCCTAAGAGATACTCTGTTAATAACAGAGTAAAAGCATCAGGAATTAACGTCAGGAAATTTAATTATAAACGAAGAGAGAGTGGCGATCAATTCTAACCGCCTAATAATTCTTTCAGGCCTTTGCTTAAATATGAATGATTGGCAAAGGCCTCTCTCTTTATAATAGGTGCATGAATATTACTCAACTACTTGCCGATATTACCCCAACATCTATCGATATTGAAATACAAGGTTTGTGCCTTAATGCCGCCAACGTGCAAACTGGAGATGTGTTTGTTGCCTTACAAGGGCAATCTACTCATGGCAGTGACTACGTTGATCAAGCCATTGAAAATGGCTGTGTTGCCGTCTTGCTAGATTCGCAAGAGCTAGAATGTGGTGTGCCCACCGTTCGTATCGATAACCTCAAACAACACTTACCTGCCTTGGCGAATAGGTGCTACCCTCAAGCTGCTCAGGTACAAGTAGTTGGCGTTACAGGCACTAACGGAAAGACTTCAGTCAGTTACTTTATTTCACAATTATTAGACCAGCTTGGGGTTAAAAATGGCTTGATTGGTACCTTGGGGATTACTCGCAGTAATGTGCGCTCTAATAACACCACGCCTGATATTTTGACACTTTATAAAGTGCTTCACCAATACTATCTTGAGGGCATTGATACGGCAGTACTGGAAGTCTCTTCTCATGCTTTGGATCAAAACCGCGTGGCAGGGGTTAATTTCAAGCAAGCCGTTTTTACCAATTTAACGCAAGACCATCTAGACTACCACCAAAATATGGATAAATATCGAGACACTAAGCTCAAGCTGTTTTCGCTCGATTCAATTAAAAGTGTTGTGATTAATCGTGATGATGCTCAAGGTGCCAATTTTTTAGCCGCTGCTAAAAGCACCACACAAACCACCTACGGCCTAGATGACTTTGAACAAATCAATGCCAATACCCAAGGTTTTTTATGTCAACTCGATGGTTTTGTATTTGAGATACCTTTGTTGGGTCGGTTTAATCTATCCAATGTTCTGGCCGCACTAAACAGTGTTGAACAACTCGGCTTTGAGCGAGCTCGCATTATTCCACTACTCCACCATTTATTCCCACCAACGGGGCGGATGCAGCGCATCAAAAACACCTTGGCTTGGGTCGATTATGCCCACACCCCAGATGCGATTGAAAATGCCATCAATACATTACAAACTCATTATCCCGATCATAAAATACGCCTCGTGTTTGGCTGTGGTGGTGACCGAGATCAAGATAAACGCGCAAAGATGGGCAAGATTGCAAGTAAGCTAGCCAATACTATTGTACTGACTAACGACAACCCAAGAAGTGAAGATCCACAAGCGATTATTAATGATATTTTGGGTGGCATTGATGACAGTTTCGAACTCGACATTACCCTTGACAGGCAATTGGCGATTGAAACTGCCATCACCACTTTGAGTGAAAATGAATGTTTGCTCATTGCCGGTAAAGGCCATGAATCCACTCAAGAATTTAAAGACAAAACGCTCGTCTTAAGTGACATCGAAATTGCACAAAATGCTCTCGGCTAATACTCATACTCTCGCCCAAGCATTGCATCTGGATTATGCTGAGATTAAAAATGTCGATTTTTCAAACGTATACACTGACACACGACAACGTATGGATGGTGCTTTGTTCGTTGCATTGATTGGCGATAACTTTGATGCCCACGAATATATTGATGAGGCCGAAGCCATGGGTGCAGTGGCAATTATCGCCAGCAAGCCCGTTATTAGCAATTTGCCGATATTATTAGTAGCCGACACTCAAACCGCATTTGCTGATATTGCACGCTGGCATTTAAACAACATCCGACCAACCGTTGTGGCAATTACCGGCAGTAATGGCAAAACCACCACTAAAAATATGCTCGCCAATATATTAAGTTTAAAGGCGCCCACACTTGCCACCAAAGGCAATCTTAACAATCATCTTGGGGTGCCAATGACTTTATTGGCCTTGGAAAAAAATCATCAGTACGCCGTAGTCGAGATGGGCGCCAACCATCTTGGTGAGATCGCCTATTTGCGTAACATTGCACAGCCAAATGTTGCCGTGGTGACCAATACGGGTGATGCACACGTGGGTGAATTTGGCGGTTTTGAAAATTTGGTTAAGGCCAAAGGTGAGGTTTATGCCGAGGATAGTCAAAATATCGTTAATACCAACACGACCTTTTCAGGCGATCTTAGTTTTGGCGAAGAGGGTGATATTTTTGCCAGCAATATCGATAACAACCGTTTCGATTTAAATATTTTCGATACAAAAATTAGCGTTATCTTGCAACTCTTGGGTCGACATAATATTGACAATGCACTAGCAGCAAGCAGCTGTGCGCATATACTGGGCATTGATATACAAACCATCAAACAAGGCCTGGAAAATACTCAGGCGGAAAAAGGCAGGTTGAACGTAATTTGTCAATCAAATTTAACCCTTATTGATGACACTTACAATGCCAGTCCGCAATCAATGAAAGCGGCAATCGATACACTACTGGGGTTTACAGGCGAAAAGGTGGCCGTACTTGGCGCCATGGCAGAGCTTGGCAGTGAGTCCAAAAATTTTCATCAACAAATTGGCCAATTGGCCAAAAATTCACTCGATGTCGTCTACACCTATGGAAAACTAGCCAAGCCTTATGAAGGCGTTCATTTTGATGATTTAGAGCAATTAGCCAACCAACTAATCAACAATCATCCTAACGCTACTGTGCTAATCAAGGGTTCACGTATGGTCAAGCTTGATCAACTGGTTAAACGCTTACAAAAATAAACCACTTCACGCTTGACCTTT
>DQNX01000044.1 GCA_015658965.1 Gammaproteobacteria bacterium | reverse complement strand
TTAATTTTTTGCTGAGAATCAATCACCACTCTTAAAGGCGACACGGTAGACGTGTCAAGTCGTACCGTCATTGAAGGGTTGTCAGATAAAATCGTACCAGATCCAGTCATAATGGCTTGGTGTTGGGCGCGTAAACGTTGTACGTCTGCTCTAGCAGCCTCACCAGTAATCCATTGACTTTCACCCGAAGCCATGGCCGTTTTTCCATCAAGGCTCATGGCAATTTTACAAGTGACAAAAGGCAGGCCTGTTTGCATGCGTTTAATAAAGCCACGATTAAGCATCAAGGCTTCATTTTCTAACAAACCAACCGTTACTTTAATGCCCGCCGTCTCTAACAGCGCAAGACCTTGACCACCCACCAAAGGATTAGGATCTAATGTGGCGATAATCACGTGTTTGATCCTTGCATTAATAATGGCTTGTGTACAAGGTGGTGTTTTGCCTTGATGTGAGCAAGGTTCTAAGGTTACATACAATGTGGCGCCATCAGCCTGCTGGTTGATTTGCTCCAAAGCATTGATTTCTGCGTGTGCCTCACCAAAAAAATGGTGGTAACCTTTAGCAATGATTTGACCTTCTTTAACAACCACACAACCCACCATAGGATTGGCTTTAACGCCATCTCTACCTTGGCTGGCAAGTTTAAGTGCGAGCGACATGTAATGCGAGTCATTTTTTGAAAAAGTTGCCATCATATTTCGGATATAATTGTTTAAAATTTTTTAATTAAATTTAACCTTATTTTACCCAGGAGAAACAACATGGATGAACAGAAAAAACAAGCCCTAAAAGTAGCACTTGCACAGATTGACAAACAATTTGGAAAGGGTTCAGTTATGTTTCTGGGTGATGAGGCGTCCCAAAACGATATTGAGTCAGTTTCGACCGGTAGTCTGAGTTTAGATATTGCACTGGGTATAGGCGGTTTGCCACGTGGTCGTGTGGTTGAAATCTACGGTCCAGAATCTTCAGGCAAGACCACATTGACATTGCATGTGATTGCTGAAATGCAAAAACTGGGCGGAACGGCAGCGTTTATTGATGCTGAACATGCGCTCGATCCAAAATATGCCAAGCGCTTAGGTGTAGATACTGATGAACTCTTAATTTCTCAACCAGACACAGGTGAACAGGCGCTAGAAATTACCGACATGTTGGTGCGTTCAGGTAGTGTGGATATTATTGTGATTGACTCGGTAGCCGCACTGACGCCAAAAGCAGAAATTGAAGGCGAGATGGGTGCATCGCACATGGGCTTACAAGCAAGACTTATGTCGCAAGCGCTCAGAAAACTAACGTCAAATATTAAAAAAACCAACACCACGGTGATTTTTATCAATCAGTTACGCATGAAAATTGGTGTCATGTTTGGCAATCCTGAGACCACCACAGGTGGTAATGCATTAAAGTTTTACGCCTCAGTACGTTTAGACATTCGCCGCATTGGCGCGATTAAAAAAGGCGATGAGATTATAGGCAACGAGACACGTGTTAAAGTCTTGAAAAACAAAGTTGCACCGCCTTTTAAACAAGCAGAGTTTCAAATTCTTTACAACGAAGGTATTTCACTTGAAAGTGAAATTATTGACCTCGGCGTTAAACATGATTTTGTTGAAAAAGCTGGCGCTTGGTACAGTGTTGAAGGCGAGCGAATTGGACAAGGAAAAGACAAGGCACGTGATTATCTGAAAGAACACCCAGAATTACGCCAAAGTATTGAAGATAAAATTCGTCAGAAATTATTAATCGGTAGTGACGACGCCGAGTAAAAAAAAATGTTACGCAGCGGCAATGCGGATGCTGGTAAGGCGTGAACATTCTGTTTTTGAACTGACACAAAAATTAACCACTAAAGAGTTCGATCGTGTCGATATTGAGCAGACATTGGGTTTATTGATTGAGCAAAATTATCAAAGCGATGAACGCTTTACTGCAGATTTTATTCAGATGCGTTTTAACCAAGGCAAGGGACCGATTAAAATAGCCGTTGATCTTAGACAGCGTGGCATTAATAGCTTCGATTTATCGATGCATGATTTTTATGTTTTAGCACAACAAATCAGAGTGAGAAAATTTGGAAAACAAATTCCCGATGACTATAAACAACAAGCCAAGCAAAAACGATTTTTACAATCTAGAGGTTTTGATTTCGAGCAAATCAACCAAGCATTTAGGCATGAGAGTATTTCTAAAATCTCATGAATAAAATGCTAACCATGCATTCTCCGCTTTATATTAAGTATCCCAATGGAGAAACACGCGTGATTGAGGAGATTTTTCAGCACCCAAAAGGGGTATTGTACTTTGAACTATTTTGGGAAAAGGATCCTGCTTATAGTATTCATTTGATTGAAGGTAAAATTACAGGTGATGGCCCATGGCGAGTAGGTGAGTGTAGCTTTCATGTGCTTGGATGTAACCACACCCATCCACAAATGTGCGAAACACACTCATTTTGGCAGCAAGAACTCTTACAAAGACCTGAACAATTTAGAGCCAGTGATGTAGTAAAGATTGCTCTAGAAAAAGGTGCGATTTTACCTGATGACTATCCTATCAATGATGCACGGTACTTCTAGCAAAACACAAGCATACGATTTTAAAACCCGAGACATTAAGGTTTTAAAAAAGTTAT
>DQNX01000069.1 GCA_015658965.1 Gammaproteobacteria bacterium | reverse complement strand
TCATCCAATGAGTGGACTTTTATCCAATCGGTGTATGAAACACCTTTGCAGTATCATTATTTGAAACGCCCATATGCCTTAATACCAGGTGTATTGGCGAAAATGCAGAAAGTCCATTATTACAACAAAGCAGGCGATGAGATTTCAGCCAGTGATCGTCAATCAGCCGCTTTCTCTCGCTATATTTTGCAAATAAAGCCTGGAATAATGTATCAAGCGCATCCTGCCTTTGTTAAGGAAAATCTTGCCTTGAGTGATGCAGATATTGTTGCGATTAACCATTTGAGTGATTTTTCTAAAACCTCAACAAGAGAACTGGTTGCCAATGATTTTGTGCATCAAATTAAACGTCTGGCCAATCCAAAATTACACTCTCCAATATTGAGTCTAATGAGCGAGATGATTGTGGGTCTTGATGATTTGAACGCCGAACTTAAGAAAGTGAAAGGCGTGCTAGACTTGACTCAATACCCTATAGCAGGTGTTGAGGTGCTGGATAAGTATCGCTATTCTATAAAAGTAAACGGCATCCAAGAGCAGTTTTTATATTGGCTGGCAATGCCATTTTTTACGGCTGTACCGCCAGAAGCCGATGCATTCTATGCACAGCAAGGCTTGATTGATAAAAATATTGTATTGGATTGGCATCCTGTGGGCACGGGGCCTTTTCAATTAACGGTTAATAATCCGAATAAAGAAATGATTCTTCAGCGAAATCTTAATTTTCATAATGAGTATTACCCGAGTGTGGGAGAAGATAGCGATACAGAAAATAACTTATTGACAGATCAAAACAAAAAACTGCCATTTTTAGATAAAGTGCATTTTTTGCTGGAGAAAGAAACTGCCCCTTATTGGAACAAGTTTTTACAAGGCTATTATGATAAATCAGGCATCTCTAGCGATAATTTTGATCAAGCCATTGAAGTTAAAGCCAAAGGTCAAACTGTTTTAGCCCCAAGAATGAGTGGTAAAAATATTCGCCTGCTGACCAGTAACAGCACCAGTGTGTATTACACGGCATTTAATATGCTGGATAAAACGGTGGGTAACTATACTCAATCTGCTAAAAAATTAAGACAAGCCATCTCTATTGCCATCAACCAAGAGGAATACATTTCTATTTTTAGAAATGGTCGAGGCAGTGCAGCACACGGGCCGATTCCTGCAGGTATTTTTGGTGCAGCAGAAGATTACAACCCCTTTGTTTATGATGCGCTAGACAAACGTAAGGACATTTCAAAGGCGCAAACTTTAATGATGCAAGCAGGCTATGCCAAAGGAATTGACCCAGCCACCAGCCAGCCTTTGGTTCTATATTTCGATACAACGGCCAGCGGTGCAGGAGACCAGCCAAGGCTGGACTGGATCAGAAAACAATTCAAAAAAATAGGCATTCAGTTGGTGGTTAGATCCAGCAGTTATAATCGCCTGCAAGATAAAATGAGTAAAGGCCAAACCCAATTGTTTGAATTGGGTTGGAATGCGGATTACCCAGATCCAGAAAACTTCTTATTTTTATTGTATGGAAAAAATTCCAAAGTTGAAACGGGTGGAGAGAATGGTGCTAATTATCAAAATTCAGAATACGACAAGCTGTTCGAGCAAATGAAGAATATGCCAAATTCTGTTGAACGACAAGTGGTTATTGATAAAATGGTGGCCATCTTGCGTGAAGATGCACCTTGGGTTTGGGGTTTTATTCCAAAATCATATGGCCTTTATCACCAATGGTTAACCAATTCAAAACCGCATGCTATGGCAAGAAATACACTTAAATATTTACGCATTAACCCTGAGTTAAGAGACCAATTTCGTCAAGAATACAATCAAGTGGTGTGGTGGCCAATGATCGTTTTAGCGCTCATGTTGTTTGGCATTGTTTACCGTTTTAAGCGCAGATCATGACCAAAATTAAGCATTATTTTTTTTTGGCTTTATTGTTAGTATTATTGGATCAAGTCACCAAGTTATTGGTTTATGGTTATATTAAGCCCAACAATTCCATTGTTATTAATGAATTTTTCAGCTTAACGCACGTGCATAATTATGGTGCCGCCTTTAGTTTTTTAGCCGATCAATCGGGTTGGCAACGATACGCATTGTCTGGCATTTCGATGATTGCCAGTATGGCTATTATTATTTGGATGTATCGAACATCAACAACGCAAATATTAAAACTCAGTGCATTGGCCGTTCTTTTGGCGGGCGCGGTTGGTAATTTAATCGATCGTGCTGCGCTTGGATTTGTGATTGATTTTATTGACCTTCATTACCAAACATTTTATTGGCCAATTTTTAACGTGGCAGATATCTTGATTAGTGTAGGTGTTTTGTTGTTATTATTGGCTGATATAAAAAAATCATGAGTGATTGTATCGTTATTGGCGGCGGTGTTATTGGTATGATGAGTGCCCGCATGCTGGCAGTTTCTGGTGCGCAGGTCACTTTGCTAGATCGGCGAGAATGTGGCCGCGAGTCCTCATGGGCGGGTGGTGGTATTATTAGCCCACTTTATCCTTGGCAATATGATGACCTAACCAATCAATTAAGTTTTGAATCTCAGGCTATGTATGCAGCATTATGCGATGACTTGTATCACACTAGCGGTATTGACTCTCAATACCAAAAATCTGGCTTATTGATGATGGATGAATTTGAAACACCAGCGGCACAAGCGTGGATGAAGCGCCATCAAATTGGTTATGAAAATCATGCCGACGGTGCTTTATTCACCCACGTTGCCAGCATTAGAAATCCGCGCTTATTGCAAGCACTAAAGGTAGATATTATTCAAAAAGGCGTCAAGGTTATTGAGCATACGCAAGTTGAAAACTTGATAACGAAAGCAGACAAAGTCTTAGGTGTGCACACATCAAAAGGTGATTTTTTGGCAGACAAGGTAGTCGCTTGTGCTGGCGCTTGGAGCGAGCAGTTATTAACCTTAAAAGATGAAATTTTCCCAATGAAGGGGCAAATGATTGTGCTTAAAGCACAAGCAGGCGAAATCCCCCACATTATTCTTGATCAGGGTCGTTATATAATCCCCAGAGCTGATGGTAAAATATTGGTTGGTTCAACCATGGAAAAAGTTGGCTTTAATCGTGAGGTTGATTTGCTAACCAAACAAAGCTTGCATGAATTTGCTTGGCAACGTGTGCCAGCGCTTAAAAAGGCTGAGATTAAATACCATTGGTCGGGTTTTAGACCGGCCAGTCTATCGGGTAAGGTTATTGTCGCTAAAGATGAAACCTATCAAAATTTATTTATCAATACGGGGCATTTTCGTAATGGCCTTAACATGGCACCAGCCAGTGCCAATAAAATAACAAAATTAGTCAATGAATAAAATCCGCTTATTTCTTATTACTTTGTGCTTTAGTACCTTAATTAATGCTAAGTTAATCAAGGTTTCAGGCGCAGGCACCTTTCTGGCAGACGATGCCCAACAGTGGTCTTGTGTTGTGGACGACAAGTCACAATTAATGTGGGAAGTTAAAAACAATACCAAAGGCCTGCAAAGCGCTCAAAATACCTACACTTGGTTTGATGGTGATTCTGGTGTAGAGAGTGGCGAATACAGCCGTAATTGCCACCTAAGCAAGGGTTGTAATACGCAGGGTTTTATTAAAGCATTAAGCATAAGTCAGCTGTGTCAATCATCCAATTGGCGTCTGCCAAGCGAATCTGAGCTCACAGCATTATTGGTTTACAACGATGACAACCCCTTAATCAATTTAAATTATTTCCCCAATACCCAATCAAAGCCTTATTGGACTTCAGCCAGTCACAGCCATAATAACGATGTGGCGATTGATGTACCGTTCTTTTATGGAGGTACAAAAGGCTCTGACAAATCATTTGATTCTTATATTCGTGCTGTAAGAAATGTTAAGTAGGGTGATTGACCAAACTTTGTTTGAGTCTTATTCAGAAGACATCCCGATTTTTTTGAAGAAAATTTATGCTGCCAGAGGTTTGGCAGAATCACAATTATCATTAACACTCGCAGAGCTTCTAAAGCCCAATTTTTCTGAATTAAACAAAGCCTTAGTGCTCTTGGAAAAGGCCTTAACAGCGCAAAAACGTATTTTAATTATTGGTGATTTTGATGCCGATGGGGCAACGGCGAGTGTGGTTGCGGTTAAATCGTTAAGAATGATGGGCGCTAAACAGGTCGATTTTTTGGTGCCGAATCGTTTTGAACACGGCTACGGCCTTAGCCCGGAAATTGTTAATCTGGCGATCAAGGAAAAACAACCCGATTTAATCATTACCGTTGATAACGGTATTTCTAGTTTTGATGGCACTGATTTGGCTAAAGCGGCCGGCATTAATGTTATTATTACAGACCATCACTTGCCCAGTGGTTCAGTGCCAAAAGCAGATGCTATCATCAACCCCAACCTTAAGGGTTGTGATTTTCCGAGCAAAAATCTGGCTGGTGTTGGTGTTTGTTTTTATTTGTTTTCAGCTTTAAAAACCCATCTGCAAAAAAGCAATTACTTTACAGACAACAATATTTCGTTGCCAGATTTACGCACCGTGTTGGATCTAGTCGCGCTTGGCACGGTGGCGGATGTGGTTCGGCTTGATCAAAACAACCGTATCTTAATCAATCAAGGTATTCAACGCATTCGCGCCAAGCTCTGTGCGCCAGGTATTTTGGCGTTATTAGAAATATCTAATAGGGCTGCAGAAACATTGCAAGCTTCTGATTTAGGTTTTTCAGTTGCGCCAAGGCTAAATGCCGCAGGACGCTTGAGTGATATTTCACGTGGTATTCGCTGTTTGCTCACAGACGATATGAACGATGCCAGACGCTACGCTAAAGAGCTAGAAGACTTTAATCAAAAGCGTAGAACCGAACAAGACCGTATCCAGCTTGAGGCACAAGCTATTGTCGAGGCTCAAGATGTTAGTGAAGCCAAATTTGCACTGAGCTTGTTTGATCCTTCTTGGCATGAAGGCATTGTTGGTATTGTAGCTGGTAAGCTCAAAGAGCAACATCATTGCCCTTGCGCTGTATTTGCAAAATCTGGCGATTTTCTTAAAGGTTCAATTCGCTCAATTCCGAGCGTACATATTAAAGATTTATTAGACTTGGTTGATCGACAAAATCCAGGCTTAATCTTAAAATTTGGCGGTCATGCGATGGCAGCAGGATTAAGCATTAAGCCAGAAGATTTTTGGCATTTTAAGTGCGCTTTCTCTGAAGCCATTAAACAACATCTAAATGAAAAAATCCCAACCGTAGAATTATTGACCGATGGTGAGTTAGAACCCTTTAATATTTCATTAGACAATGCTCAATTATTGGTTGAGTCTGGGCCTTGGGGGCAGGGCTTTGAAGAGCCAATTTTTCAGGGCGAGTTTGAAATCATTGATCAAAGGGTAGTCGGTGAAAAACATCTAAAATGCCGCCTAAAACTCAAAGGCGACACCCAAGTGCACGACGCCATCGCCTTTTTCCAAGCCCCACTTGATTCTAATCAGGCTATCGCCGCATACAAATTATCCATCAACACCTGGCGCGGCGTCAGTAGTTTGCAATTGATGATTGAGCAAATTACTCACTTATAGCCCTCCTTAATATCATATAAATATTTCGGAAATTTTACGAATAGACAGGGTTTTAATAAGCATAAAAGCAGGATATCAAGGTAAAATACGAGCTTTAATTTTTTGATATTTTTATCATGCCCATTATCACTCTGCCAGATGGCACGCAAAAAACTTTTGATCAGCCACTCAGTGTTTTTGAGGTGGCCAAATCTATTGGCTCTGGGCTAGCAAAAGCAACACTTGCAGGCAAGGTAGATGGCGAGTTGGTTGATGCGTCTTATTTGATCGAATCTGATGCCAGTGTTTCAATTATTACCGCTAAGGACGATGAAGGACTTGAAGTGATTCGTCATTCAACCGCGCATCTTTTGGCGCAAGCAACCCAAATGCTTTATCCTGAAGCGCAAGTGACGATTGGCCCGGTGATTGACAATGGTTTTTTCTATGACTTTGCTTATAAAGATGGCTTTTCTGAAGGTGATTTAGCTAAGATTGAAAAAAACATGAAAAAGCTGGTGAAGCAGAGCCTTAAGATTGAGCGCTCTGAGATGAGTCGTGATGAAGCCATTGAATTTTTTAAGGCTAAGGGCGAGTATTATAAAGCTGAAATTATTGAATCAATTCCTGCCGATCAAACTTTGTCATTGTACAAGCAAGGTGATTTTATTGATTTGTGTCGCGGCCCGCACGTGCCAACAACCTCAAGACTTAAAGCTTTTAAACTGATGAAACTGGCCGGTGCGTATTGGCGCGGTAATAGTGATAACGAAATGCTGCAGCGCGTGTATGGCACAGCTTGGGCGACCAAAGAAGAGCTTGAGGCGCATTTGCATCGTTTGGAAGAAGCCGAAAAGCGTGATCATCGCAAAATTGGCAAAACCCAAGATTTATTTCACATGCAAGAAGAAGCGCCTGGCATGGTGTTTTGGCATGAAAAAGGCTGGACATTGTATCAAATTGTTGAGCAATACATGCGCACAGTATTTAGAGATAATGACTACAAAGAAGTGCATACGCCGCAGCTAATTGATAAAACCCTTTGGGAAAAATCAGGTCATTGGGACAAATTTGGCGACGCCATGTTTACCACCAGCAGTGAAAATCGTGAATACGCGGTGAAGCCGATGAATTGCCCAGCACATATTCAGATTTTTAATCAAGGGCTTAAATCGTATCGTGATTTACCGTTGCGCCTTGCTGAGTTTGGCTCTTGCCATCGTAACGAGCCTTCGGGTACGCTGCACGGCATTATGCGTGTGCGTAATTTTGTACAAGACGATGGTCATATTTTTTGTACCGCGGATCAAGTCCAAGCCGAAGTGTCAAACTTTATTGATCTAACCTTTGATGTTTATAAACATTTTGGTTTTGATAATGTCGATATCAAACTTTCTACTCGCCCTGAAAATCGTGTGGGCTCTGATGAAGTTTGGGATCGAGCAGAGGCGGCATTGGCAGAAGCACTGGATGCTAAGGGCATTAAGTGGGAGTTGCAAGAAGGCGAAGGCGCATTCTACGGCCCTAAAATTGAATTTGTGCTTAAAGATTGTTTGGATCGCGAATGGCAATGTGGCACATTGCAGGTTGATTTTTCAATGCCTGAGCGTCTTGATGCGCACTATATTGCAGAAGATAATTCAAAACAAACGCCGGTTATGTTGCACCGCGCAATTGTTGGCTCGCTAGAAAGATTTGTCGGCATTTTGATCGAACATTACGAAGGCGCATTCCCATCTTGGTTGGCGCCAATTCAGGCGGTTGTGCTTAATATTTCTGAAAAACAGTTCGATTTTGTGACAGAAGTTAATAAAAAGTTAAAAAAACAAGGGCTTAGAGTGATTTCGGACTTGCGTAATGAGAAGATAGGCTTTAAAATACGCGAGCACTCCATGCAACGTTACCCGTATATTTTAGTGGCGGGCAAACGTGAAATGGAAAATAACGAGATTTCAGTACGCAAGCGCGGCGGCGAAGACTTAGGATCTATGTCGCTTGAAGCGTTTATAGAATTAGTTAAAGAGGAATAATTATTAAAAAACCATATAAAGTAAAAACTCGAATTAATGATTACATTAGAGTTTCAGAAGTTCGATTAATTGACGCCAATGGCGATCAAGCTGGTGTTGTAAATATAAGCAAGGCAAAAGAAATGGCAAAAGAGGCCAGTCTAGATTTAGTGGAGGTTTCTCCTAACGCCGAACCGCCTGTTTGCAAAATTATGGATTTTGGTAAGTTTCTATATGAACAAAAAAAGCTACTGAGTGATCAGAAAAAGAAACAAAAGAAAAATACAGTTAAAACCATTAAATATCGCCCAGGTACCGAAGAAGGTGATTACCAAATTAAATTTAGAAATTTGGTTAAATTTTTAGAAAATGGTGATAAGGTTAAAGTCAGTATTTGGTTCCGTGGACGCGAAATGCAGCACAAAGAACTGGGCATGGAAATGCTAGATAGAATTGAAAAAGATTGTGAAGAATTTGCCAATGTAGAACAAAAGGCAAAGATGGAGGGTCGTCAGCTAGGCATGATGCTGTCACCCAAATCGAAAAAGAAGTAATAAAACATTAAATTAGGCTGTGTTGTTCAACCTTATCTAATTTAAGTTTTATTGTTTCTTTGAATATAATAAACGATCCGTAAGAATCGTTAAATATGTCCAAAGGACAAGGAGAAAATTATGCCAAAAATGAAGACCAATCGAGGTGCTGCAAAGCGCTTCAAGAAAACTGCCAGTGGTGGTTACAAGTGTAAACACTCTCACCTGCGTCATATCTTGACAAAGAAGAGTACTTCTAGAAAACGTAGCTTACGTTCACCAGACAGCGTCGAGAAAGTTGACGTACCAATGGTTCGTAGAATGTTACCGTATAGTTAAATAGGAGTATAGAAAATGGCAAGAGTATCAAGAGGTGTGCAAGCGCACGCAAGACATAAGAAAATTTTAAAGAAAGCTAAGGGTTATTACGGTGCAAGATCAAAAGTCTACCGTGTTGCTAAGCAAGCGGTAATCAAAGCGGGTCAGTATGCGTATCGTGATCGTCGTCAAAGACGTCGTCAGTTCCGCCGACTTTGGATTGTACGTATTAACGCTGAAGCACGTAATAACGGTTTAAGCTATTCAAGAATGATTGACGGCTTAAACAAAGCAGGTATTGAGATTGATCGTAAAGTTTTATCAGATATTGCAATTTTTGATAAACCTGCATTCGCTCAGATTGCGCAGCAGGCTAAGGCCGCTATTGCAGCCGCTGCTAAGTAAATAAGTTAAAAGGCTATGGCGAAACCTGTAGCCTTTTAACTATCCTTATTTTTTAAATGATTAATGCAATTCTTGACCAAGCTAAGGCGTCTATTGCCCAAGCAGAAAGCTTAAAAGACCTTGACGATTTACGGGTTAAATTTTTAGGTAAGAAAGGCGAGCTTACTCAGCTTTTAAAAGGCTTGGGAAAGCTTTCTAAAGAAGAGCGCCCAAAAATGGGTGAAGCGATTAACCAAGCCAAGGTAGAAGTTCAGACCCGGCTTATTGATCGAAAAAATCATTTAGAAACTATTGAATTAGAAAAACGTCTATTAGAAGAGCAGGTTGATGTGTCTTTACCAGGTCGTCACGCCCAAATGGGTGGCTTACATCCGGTTACTATTACTTTAAAACGTATTCAATCGTTGTTTGCAAAAAACGGCTTTGAAGTAGCGACCGGTCCTGAAATCGAAGACGATTTTCATAATTTTACTGCACTCAATATTCCTGAGCATCATCCGGCACGCGCCATGCATGATACTTTTTACTTTGATAAAAGTACAGTGTTAAGAACGCACACTTCGCCGGTGCAAATTCGCACAATGGAAAACAAAAAACCGCCTTTACGCATTATTGCGCCAGGCCGTGTTTATCGTTGTGATTCAGACATTACCCACACACCAATGTTCCACCAAGTTGAGGGTTTGATCGTTGATAAAAATGCAAATTTTGCTCAACTCAAGGGCTTACTGATTGACTTTTTACGGGCTTATTTTGAAAAAGAAGATTTGCAAGTGCGTTTTCGTCCTTCATACTTCCCGTTTACTGAGCCTTCGGCTGAAGCCGACATCGAATGTGTAATCTGCGGTGGTGAGGGTTGTCGTGTCTGTAAAAAAACGGGCTGGTTGGAAGTGTTGGGTTGTGGCGTTGTGCATCCGAATGTTTTAAATTCTGTTGATATTGATGCAGAAGAATTTACCGGACTTGCTTTTGGCATGGGTGTTGAACGTTTGGCAATGTTGCGTTATGGTGTGAATGACTTACGTCTTTTCTTTGAAAATGATATTCGTTTTCTAAAACAATTTAAATAATATGAATATTTCAACGTCTTGGTTGCGAGAATGGATTAGTCCCGATGTCAGTGACGAAGTATTGGCTGAGAAATTGACAATGGCCGGTCTCGAAGTTGATGGCATTGAATCTGTAGCCCCAGCTTTTAACAAAGTTGTGGTTGGTCATGTACTAAGCTGTGAAAAACACCCTGATGCTGATAAGTTAAATTTGTGCCAAGTAGATGTAGGTGCCGATGAAAGCTTGCAAATTATTTGCGGCGCTAAAAATATACGTGCTGATTTAAAAGTGATTGTTGCAACGGTTGGAGCGAAATTACCCGGCGGTTTAAAAATTAAAAAAGCCAAACTTCGTGGTGTGGAATCTTTTGGCATGATCTGCTCAGAATCAGAGCTCGGTATGAGTGATTCATCAAACGGCATTTCAGAGTTAGACAATGATGCACCGATTGGCCAAGATATTAGAGAATATTTAGACCTTGATGACAATATTATTGAGCTAGACATTACTCCCAATCGTGGTGATTGTTTCTCGGTATTGGGGGTAGCACGTGAGGTGAGTGCTAATTACAATAAGGCATTTAAGATGCCTGAGTTTGAAGTTAATGCACAAGGCGCGTCAAGCATTAGCACCAGTGTGAGTAACACGCAAGCTTGTCCGAAATATTTAACCAGAGTTATAAAAGGTATTGATAACACAGTTAACACCCCTAAATGGATGGCTGACAAACTCACACGCTCAGGCCAGCAAGTGCATTCCCCAGTCGTTGATATTACTAATTATGTTTTATTAGAATTAGGCCAACCAATGCATGCGTTTGATTTGAAAAAAATCAATGGCGCCATTGAAGTTAGAAACGCCAAAGCCGGCGAAACAATTGAATTATTAAACGATTCAACCGTTGAGTTAAAAGCAGATACTTTAGTGATTGCGGATGATGCATCGGTATTAGCCATCGCCGGCATTATGGGTGGTCAGTTAAGCTCAACCCAGCCAGACACCACTGATATTGTTTTAGAAAGTGCATTTTTCGAGCCGGTTTCTATTGCTGGAAAAGCTAGAAATTATGGCTTGCACACCGAATCCTCACTGCGTTTTGAACGTGGCGTAGATTTCAATATTACCGGTGCTGCAATGGACAGGGCAACACAACTAATCATGGATATTTGCATCCCTCAAGGTGACACTGAAAAGAACATCAGCGAAATCAGCGAGATTAACGCTTGTATTGACAAAAATACATTGCCAGAGCTTACGCCAATCACCATTACTCAAGCGAAAATTCAAAAAATATTAGGCTTTGAATTAGAAGCCAGCTGGATTGAGGAAAAATTCACCAACTTGGATTTTGAAATTAGCCAAAGAACGGATGATTCTTGGACCATTATTCCGCCAAGCTTTCGGTTTGATATCCGTATTCCAGCCGATTTGATTGAAGAATTGGCCAGGTTGTATGGTTATGACAAACTGCCCGTACAAAAACTTTCACTAGACGCTAATATTAACGCCATTCAAGAAGCCAGTATTGATAAGTACGATGTTATGCAAGCCTTGGTGAGTCGCGGCTATCAAGAAGTAATTACTTATAGTTTTGTGTCTGAAAAGTATCAAGATTTGATTGATCCAAACGCTCAGAAAATTACATTGTCTAATCCAATTTCAGCTGATATGTCAACCATGCGCTCATCGCTTTGGTCAGGCTTGTTGCAAACGGTTGAATCAAATCAAAGACGTGGCCACACCGATGCCAGATTTTTTGAAATTGGCTTGTGTTTTGGTGGTGTTCAAGCGGATCAACAATCTAATAAATTGGCCGGTATTGTTTCAGGCAATCGTTTTGATGCACAATGGTCATCCACACTTCAGCCTCTAGATTTCTTTGATGCTAAAGCTGATTTAGAATCATTATTAACACTAACAGGCGCCCAGTTTTCTTTTGAAGTGGCCGAGCATCCTGCATTGCAAAAAGGTCAAACCGCCAAAATTGTATCGAATGGTGAGCAAGTAGGTTGGATTGGCGCTTTATCGCCAGTCGTGCAAAAAGAATTATCATTGTCTAAATGTTATTTATTCGAAATCGACTTAGCCGTTGTGTTGGCTGGAAAAATTGCTAAATATCAAGCGTTTTCGTCATATCAGCAAGCACAACGAGACATTGCCTTGGTGATTAATACAGGCACGCCAGTGGCCGAGCTTATACAAAGCATTGAGTGTCTTAAGCAGCCTGATTTTGTGAGTGTTAGTTTGTTTGATGTTTATGTGGGTGAAAATATCGAATCTGGTAAAAAGAGTGTTGCATTAAATTTAACTTATCAGTCGCTAGAAGGTACATTGGCAGACGATGAAGTAAATGCAAAAGTAGATGAGGTTTTAGCCTTGATGAAAGACAAATTCTCAGCCATCCAAAGATAATGTCAGTTACTAAAAAAGACATTGCAGATTTGTTAGTTGAAGGTATTGGGGTTAGTCACAATCACGCACTGTCAATTACCAATGATTTTTTTGACTCGATTAAAGATTCACTCGCCAAAGGCGAAGAGGTCAAATTATCGGGTTTTGGTAATTTTGTCGTTAGAGAAAAATCAGCCAGACCAGGTAGAAATCCAAAAACAGGCGAACAAGTAATAATTTCAGCCAGAAAAGTGGTTACCTTTAAAGCCGGGCCAAAGCTTAAAAAAGCAACCCAGTTAGGCGTTTAAGTTTATTCTGAAATAGCCGACATAAAGCCTTTAAGTACTGGCAT
>DQNX01000054.1 GCA_015658965.1 Gammaproteobacteria bacterium | reverse complement strand
GAAAGGATTTGAACCTTCGACCACCTGGTCCCAAACCAGATACGCTACCAAGCTGCGCTACACTCCGAAAAAACAATAATTATACTTTGTTAAATACCTTAGTCAATACTTAATTCATCCCAAATATTGTCAATCTTATCGATGACTGATTGATCCATGGTGATGGCCTCACCCCATTCTCGATCAGTTTCTCCTGGAAATTTGTTGGTGGCATCGATACCCATTTTTGAGCCTAAGCCTGATACGGGCGAAGCAAAGTCAAGGTAGTCAATGGGCGTATTGTCAATTAAAGTGGTGTCACGACTTGGGTCAACCCGGGTAGAAATTGCCCAAATAACTTCTTTCCAGTTTTTTACGTCAATGTCATCATCCACCACAATCACAAATTTAGTATACATAAATTGACGCAAGAATGACCAAACGCCCATCATCACCCGCTTAGCATGGCCGGGGTATTGCTTCTTTACACTGACAATGGCCATGCGATAAGAGCAAGCTTCTGGCGGTAAATAGAAATCAGCTATTTCTGGAAATTGTTGCTGTAATAGCGGCACAAACACTTCATTCAGTGCCACACCAAGCACAGCGGGCTCGTCAATCGGTTTGCCTGTGTAGGTGGAATGATAAATTGGATTTTTTCGATGAGTAATACGCTCAACCGTAAAGACAGGGAAGCGCTCTACTTCATTGTAATAGCCCGTGTGATCGCCAAAAGGGCCTTCATCAGCCATCTCATTTGGATTAAGCACACCTTCCAGAATGATTTCAGCATTTTCAGGTACTTGTAAATCATTGCCAATACATTGGCAAACGCGAGTTTTTTTGCCGCGCAACAATCCAGCAAAGGCATATTCACTCAAACTGTCAGGAATGGGGGTAACAGCAGCCAATGTTGTGGCTGGATCAGCGCCTAATGCCACAGCAACTGGAAAGGGCTTGCCCGGATTTTTATCGCACCAATCTTTAAAATCTAGCGCACCACCACGATGCGATAACCAGCGCATAATTAGTTTGTTTTTACCAATCACTTGTTGGCGATAAATGCCTAAATTTTGGCGTTTTTTTAAGGGGCCTTTGGTAATAGTCAAACCCCAAGTGATTAACGGTGCAGCATCCTTTGGCCAGCAAGTTTGAATCGGTAATTTGGATAAATCAACGGCATCGCCTTCAATAATAATTTCTTGGCATTGACCTTTTTTAACCGACTTAACAGGCATATTCAGTACTTGCTTGAGTACCGGTAATTTTTTAATGGCATCTTTTAAGCCTTTGGGTGGTTCGGGCTGTTTGAGCTCAGCCAGCAATTTACCTAATTCTCTTAGGGCTGCTAAATCTTCCTGCCCCATGGCCATTGCTACGCGTCGTGTGGTACCAAACAAGTTGGCAAGTACCGGTATATCAGATCCGTTAACATTTTCAAATAATAATGCAGGGCCTTGTTTGTCCAGAGTTCTTCTGCAAATTTCTGTAATTTCTAAATGGGCATCAACCGGCGTAGAGATGCGCTTAAGTTCGCCTTGTTTTTCTAATTCAGAAATAAATTCTCGTAAGTCTTGATATTGCATAATGGGTGTCTAATGATTAAGTTTTTTCAAAGTAAGTATTGTGCGCTTCGAGTTCAGTTTTATTAGCCATAATAATTTTAATTTTGTCACGATTAGAATCGACTCTAATAATTGAATCCTCGCTATTCTGTTGTTTGTTGTTGCCAGCATTCTCGTTAAATAAGGTGGATTGACCACCCGTCATTGCTAAATAAACTTGTGCCAGAATTTGTGCATCGAGCAATGCGCCGTGTACGGTACGCGCACTAGAATCAACCTCAAAGCGCCGACAAAGCGCATCTAGATTGTGCATGGTACCAGGTCGTTGTTGCTTCGAAATCTCTAATGTATCTTTAATCATGCAATTGTCTTCAATACGCTGATCAACACCCATTAATTGAAGTTCATGGTTTAAAAACCCAAGGTCAAAGGGGGCGTTGTGAATAACCAAAGTCGCTCCTTCGATGTATTCTAAAAACTCTTCAGCGATTTCTTCAAATTTTGGTTTGCCTTTTAAAAAACTGTCTTTAATGCCGTGAATTCTTTGTGAATCACCCACCAAGCGCTCAGGCTGAATATATTGATGATATTCGCTATTTTCTATAATTTGTCGACCAATGATTTCAGTGCAACCAATTTCAATGATGCGATGGCCTTCTGATGGCTCAATCCCTGTGGTTTCAGTATCTAAAACAATTAGTCTTTCCATCAAATATCTCTTGGGTT
>DQNX01000106.1 GCA_015658965.1 Gammaproteobacteria bacterium | reverse complement strand
AATCCACCATCAGACAGGGCCTTACCCAGTTGATAAGCTTTTTTAGCTAAAGGATCATCCTGGGCGATGCGTGAAGAACCAAAAATAGTGACATTATTATCAAACTTCTCGAGAGTAGTTTGCGCTTCACTCAGCTCTAACTCAACAACATCAATCTTCATAATTTAGCAAATACGCGTCCTGTTGCATCAATCGTCGCTTGGATATCTTCGTCAGTGTGCGCACTTGATACAAAGCCTGCTTCATACGCAGAAGGTGCCATATAAATACCCTCTTCCAACATTAAATGATAAAACTTTTTAAAGCGCTCTACGTCGCATTGTGAAGTCTCGTTAAAGTTGGTCACTTTATTTGAATCAGTAAAAAATATGCCAAACATGCCGCCCACCACATTGGCTGTCATGCCAATATTATTAGCCTTGGCTTGAGCCAAAATACCATCGGTTAACCTTTGGACTTTTTTACCTAAGTTTTGATAAAAATCTGGATCCGCTGATAACGCATTTAGCATGGCCAAACCTGCCGACATTGACATTGGATTGCCCGAGAGTGTGCCGGCTTGGTACACCGGACCAAGGGGGGCAATATATTGCATAATTTCACGCTTACCACCAAAAGCACCCACCGGCAAACCGCCACCAATGACTTTACCCAATGTGGTTAAATCTGGCTTGACATCATAATAAGCCTGTGCACCGCCAAGAGCAACCCTAAAGCCGGTCATGACTTCGTCAAAAATAAGCACGATGCCATGTTCATCACAAACCGTGCGTAAGCCTTGCAAAAATCCATCAACCGGCGGGATGCAATTCATGTTGCCTGCCACAGGCTCGACAATAATACAAGCCACCTCACTGCCAACATCACTTAACACTTCACGTACTTGGTCGATATTGTTGTATTCCAATGTCAGTGTGTATTCAGCCAATGCTGCTGGTACACCTGGCGAGGTGGGAATACCAAGGGTTAGTGCGCCTGAACCGGCCTTAACCAAGAGTGAGTCTGAATGACCATGATAACAACCTTCAAATTTAACGATTTTATCTCTACTCGTATAACCACGCGCTAAACGAATAGCACTCATGGTAGCTTCTGTACCCGAACTGACCATACGCACTAGCTCAATTGACGGCACCAGCTCACAGACTTTTTCAGCCAAGGTGGTTTCAATTTGCGTCGGCGCACCAAAGCCCAGGCCTTTTTCTAATGTCTTTTTAACGGCGCCAATTACTGCTTGATTGGCATGGCCTAGAATCATAGGCCCCCATGAAGCCACATAGTCAATGTATTTTTTATCGTCGACATCAAACAAATAAGCGCCTTCGCCTTTGCTAAAGAAAATTGGATTACCGCCCACGCCATTAAAGGCCCTTACTGGCGAATTAACACCGCCCGGAATAACCGCTTTTGCTTGTTCGAATAAATTGTCTGATTGGCTCATATTAAAAACATCCTTTAGTTAAGTTTTGGTAATTTGTGGGTAGCGTTGTAAATGGGTAATGTGCGACCATACAATTAAGACATTATCCAATAATAACTTAATATTAACATTGGTTTTTGACAAGCTAATTGCATGATAAATATCGTCTAATAGTCTAAATAAAAAATCTGATTTTACCGTTTTAACGACTTGATTAAGCTCAACTAAACCACCTTCATGGTCTAATGATTTTAAACGAATGGCCTCAATCACCAAATTTTGTAAGCAATTTAATATCTCGACTTCATTGCCTTCGAAGTCTTGCACTTGACCGAGCATGGTTGGGTGTATTACCATCTCTAACAATTGGTTTTGCCAGTTTTGATAATGAATAAATCCATCACCAGAAAGCTCTGAAAGCACCTTAAAAGGCACCCCGTGTGTGTTTTCTAATAATTGTGCAATATCAAAATCTTCATTTTGTATTTGACTAATCTGACCCTTAAGCCAGGCTTGTGTTTCCTCATCGTAAGCCGGGGAAAGATGAACACTTTGGCAGCGTGATAAAATGGTCGCAGGCAAATTCTTAGGATTGTGTGCCAACAAAATAATCAGCGTATTGTCTCGCGGCTCTTCCAATGTTTTTAACAAGCTATTGGCTGCACTCGCATTCATTTGATCCGCATAAAACAATACGCCAATCTGTAGATCGTCAGCCGTTTTATTTAGCGCTTCACAAAAAGTACGAATTTGGTCGATACGAATATTTTTTGATTCTACACCTCGATCATTAACTTCAGTTCGACAATACACCATATTGGGATAATGCGACCGACGAATCAATACTGATGTATCCAGCACTTCTTTTGGATTGTCTTTAGCGATCGCTCGACACACGGTGCATTGCCCGCAAGATTGGTCCTGACATAACAAGGTTTGCACCAAGCGCTGCATCAATTCAAACTTGCCCATTTGTGGCGCACCGGTAATGAGCAATGCGTGGGGTAGATGATTTTGATCAATCATCTTTTTAAGCTTTTCAAAGGCGACTGTATGCCAAGGAAGTCTCATAATGTATCCAAAATTACAGCAATTTGTTCAGTGGTGTGCTCAATAGTTTGAGACGAATCTATCAACTTAATTCTATCTGGAAACTCTTTAGAGCGTGCAATATAAGCCTGCCGGACTCTGTCAAAAAAATCCATTGCCTCCATTTCGATACGATCTTTTTTACCTCTAGATTCTACTCGAGACATGCCGATCTCGACCGGCACATCAAGCAGTAATGTCATATCAGGGGTAAAATCCTGCATCACCCACAATTCCAACTGTGCAATACGGCTGTTGTCCAACCCACGGCCACCACCTTGATAAGCATAAGAGCTATCAGTAAAACGATCGCTCAAAACCCAATCACCTCGTTCTAACGCAGGCATTATTTTATTTTGAACGTGTTCATTTCTTGCTGCAAACATTAGCATTAATTCCGTGTCAGCATGCATCTGACCTGTTGAGTTACTAAGCAGGAGTGCTCGGATTTTCTCACCCACTTCTGTACCGCCCGGCTCACGTGTCAAAACAACATGGATGCCTTTGGTTTTTAGGTATTCACAGATAAACTTTATTTGGGTGCTTTTTCCTGCACCTTCAACGCCATCAATGGTGATAAATTTTCCTCTTTCCATGGGTTTTATTTTAGATACTTTTTAATATTAAGTCGGTGCTGTTTGTAAGTTTTTGCAAAGGCGTGGGTGCCATCTTTTTTTGCAACAAAATACAAATAATCAGACTTTAAAGGGTGCATGGCTGCATTTAATGAACTGGCACCAACCGATCCAATGGGTCCGGGTGGTAAGCCCTTATTTCTATAAGTATTGTAAGGATTTTTAATTCGTAAATCCTGCTTACTTAACTTACCCGTATACGCCCCACCCAAAGCATACACTACAGTTGGGTCGGTTTGCAAGCGCATGTTTTTTGCCAATCGATTGATAAACACACCAGAAATTTTCGCCTTTTCAGTAGCGTCTGCTGTCTCCATTTCGATCAGTGAGGCTAAAACCAACGCCTGATTTGCATTGCTTAAGGGCAAGTCATTAGCTCTATTTTCCCAAGCCCTAGATAGCTTTTCTTGCAAAATAAGATGCGCCCTACCTAGCACACTAACAATGCTATCACCGTAGTTCACTTGGTACGTATCTGGCCAAAAATATCCTTCATACGGCTTTTTGACACCGACTAAACGCATGGTTTCATCAAAAGATTCACTGGATTTTAACGCCTTGGAATTAAGCAATTGTTGATAATAATAGCGCACAGTTTCGCCCTCAATTAAGGTGATATTTCGATTGGCTACTTTTGCCGATGAAAAGTCACTTAGCAACTCAAGCACACTCATATTGGGGTGCACATCATAATAGCCCGATTTTAATTTTGACTCATGGCCAAAAATCTTCGCAGCTGTCACCACAAAATAGTTTGAATGAATTAGACCGTAGCGTTTAAGATTGTCTGCTGTTGAGAATATATTAGCACCCTTAGGTAAATGATAAACAAAAGACTCTACCGTTTTAATGGTGTTTGCCCAATAAGACCAAGCCAATATTAGCGCAATGATTAATGTCAGTAAAACCTTAAAATAAGGTTTTTTAGACTTTAATAAAATGGAATTTTTCCGCTTCGACGTGTGTTTATTAAAAGCGTGAGCTAGACGTTGAGTGGTCTCTTGTCGGGAAAAATTTTTGTCATTAATTTTTGCCACTGATTTAATGCCTATGACACTATTGGTAACAAATACTTCGTCACATTCATACAATTCTTGCAATGTTAACGCCCCCACATTAACGCCCAATCCTAAGTCAGCGGCAATGTTCAACACCACCGAACGCCGCGTACCTTCAATGCCACACTCATCCAGACCCGGTGTTAATAATACACCCGACTTTAGGGCAAAAATATTGGCTTGTGTTGCTGAAATAATGTATCCGTTTTCATCTAACATGATGCATTCATCACTTTGCATCTCTGCTCTGGCTAATATTTGCTCAAGGCGGTTGCAATGTTTAATATTGGACAACAATTGATTGGTGGCATAACCACTATGGCAGGTCGTGAGTTTGTACTGGCCAGGGGCTTTCTCTGGCATTGCAGATACAATAACAATACGAGTTGGCTCAATGTCTACTGTAAATCCATAGCCGCGCTGACTCTCGCCACGAGACAGTATTATCTTAACCACCGCCCGATCCAGCTTGACCATTGAAAATGCTTTAGCAATATCTTTTAGCCATTGTTTTTCACTAACGGCGTTAATTTTTAACTGGGTACGGCCTTTTTCCAATCGTGCAAAATGCTCAGACCATAACAACAAACGGCCTTGCTTAACCAGGCAGGTCTCAAACAAACCATCGCCAAATTGCACCAAACGATTAAACACACTCAGCTTGGCTTGTTTTTTTCCATTAATTAAGATGATATGACCCATAGGCAGGTATTATAATTCAGTGCATCTATGAAAAAAACACTTTATCAATTTGCCAACAATCTTGCCGATAGCGCCAAAGACTTATTGCCCATTGTTTTAGTGATTGCTTTTTTTCAAATTGTGGTTCTACGCCAGCCCCTTGCTAATATGGACAACATCCTTTTAGGTGCAGGGTTTGTGCTTATCGGTCTAACCTTATTCATGCAAGGACTTAAATTAGGCCTATTCCCTATTGGTGAGGTTTTAGCCTTCTCTTTTGTTAAAAAAGGCTCTATTTTTTGGCTATTGTGTTTTGCCTTTGCACTGGGATTTGGCGCAACCATTGCCGAGCCTGATTTAATCGTTATGGCTAATGAAGCGGCAAAGGTGGCTCAATTGGGGTACATTATTAATACCGACAGCGAGGTGATCAACTACGCCCAAACCCTACGCTACATCGTAGCCATTGCGGTTGGTCTGTCTGTGGTTATCGGCGTGATTAAAATTCTTAAAGGCTGGGCCATTCAATATCTGATTATTGGCGGCTATTTGCTGGTTATTGTCACTACCTTCTTTGCCCCTGATTTTATTATTGGCATTGCTTATGACGCTGGCGGCGTGACCACCGGCCCTATTACTGTGCCACTATTAACTGCCTTAGGTGTGGGGCTTAGTAGCAGTATCCGCGCTAGAAACCCACTCATTGATGGCTTTGGTATGATTGCCATTGCCTCTTTACTGCCCATCGTTGCCATCATGCTCTTTGGTATTTTTCAATGATGAATTTAGAGCAGGAATTTATTAAAATACTTTGGGCGGTACTGCCGATTGTGGTCATTTTGTTTGGCTTTCAACTGGGCATTCTCAAGCAAAAAATCCCACATCTTAAACGTATTATTGTCGGCTTTATTTTAGTTTGGATTGGCTTAACATTTTTAATTATTGGGCTAGAACAATCGCTTTTTCCACTGGGAAAAATTATGGCAGCCCAACTCACATCACTAGATTTTATTACCAATCCGCATGATTGGAAAAGCTACTATTGGGTTTATATTTTTGCCGCTTGCATTGGCTTTGCCACCACCATTGCCGAGCCTTCACTGTTAGCAGTAGCCATCAAAGCCAATCAAGTTTCTGGAGGATTTATCAAAGTCAAAGCGTTGCGTATTACTGTGGCAATTGGCGTTGCTTTTGGTGTCGCACTAGGTAGTTATAGAATTGTTGTCGGTCTGCCGCTGCATTATTTTATTATTAGCGGCTACTTATTAGTATTGGTGCAAACTTATTTTTCACCAAAAAACATTATTGCGCTGGCGTATGACTCTGGCGGCGTGACCACCTCGATTGTTACTGTGCCTATTATTGCTGCTTTGGGCTTGGGGCTTTCATCCGCGATTGAGGGTCGAAACCCACTGATTGACGGCTTTGGTCTGATCGCCTTTGCCTCTCTTTTTCCCATTATGAGCGTACTGGCTTATGTACAAATCATTCATTTTTTTAACCACGACAAACACAACCCATAACAGGAGGCATTATGCACTTTAAATTAATCATCGCTTTTGTTGATAGCGACAAAACCGACAACATTCTTGAAGCGACCAGAGCCAAAGGCGCAACCGGATCAACCATTATCTCTCAAGCCCGAGGCGAGGGCCTTGAACACACAAAAACCTTTTTAGGCTTAAGTTTGGAAACACCTAGAGATGTACTGCTGCTATTAGTGGAGCAGCACCTTGCCAGAGATATTTTAGAAAGTATTGAACGTGCAGGCGAATTTGAATCCAATGCCAAAGAAGGCATTGCGTTTCAAATTGATGTGGAGGATGCAGTTGGTGTCATGCATCAAATACAAGCATTAGAACAGGCAGTAGAAGAAAAAATATAGTATTACTGTTTTTCTTCGCTGCTT
>DQNX01000090.1 GCA_015658965.1 Gammaproteobacteria bacterium | reverse complement strand
CCAGCAACCCTCATTCATTTTGTTTAAACGGAAAACCTCGGGATTTCTTATTAAAAATGCTAGGCGCTATTAATCTCACAGAAGAAGATATTCATTGTATTAGTATTAATGTTGATGATTTAAGTCGCACACTTTCTGGCTATAATGCCAAAACAGTATTACTCATGAGTGAAGGTTTGAAGCCATCTTCTGAGCAACACTTTGTGGCCCATCATCCAAGTGAAATCTTAACCAATAATCAGCTCAAACGCGAAGTTTGGGAAGTACTAAAAGAAATTAAAGCATGTCTAAAATAGACTATAGTTTAAAAGGTTATGAGCGCCCTAAGCTTACCACACCCAATGGTGAAAGTAAGCTGTTGATGCATTCGTGTTGTGCGCCTTGCGCCGGTGAAATTATGGAAGCACTGGTCGCATCAAATATCGATACAACCATTTTCTTTTATAATCCAAATATTCACCCTAAAGAAGAATACGAATTACGTAAAGAGGAAAATATTCGTTTTGCACAAAAACTAGGCATGCCTTTTATTGATGCAGATTACGATCAAGACAATTGGTTCGATCGTACCCAAGGTCAAGAAAATGAACCTGAGCGTGGTGAGCGCTGTACCACGTGTTTTGATATGCGCTTTGAAGTGACTGCACAATATGCTAAAGCCCATGACTTTGATCTTATCTCTTCAACCTTGGGTATTTCTCGCTGGAAAGACATGGATCAAATCAATGGGTGTGGCGTCCGAGCTACTCAGCCACACACTGATATTACTTATTGGGATATTAATTGGCGCAAGCTGGGCGGTTCATCGCGAATGCTTGAGCTGTCCAAGCGTGAGGAGTTTTACCAACAAGAATATTGTGGCTGTGTCTATTCATTGCGCGATACCAATCGGCGGCGCGTCTCTCGAGACCGAGAAAAGATTGAACGTGGAGTAAAGTTTTATCAGCAGGCTATGGACAAGCTGTCTGTCCAAACTAAAGCTTAGCTTAGTAAATATAGCAATAAAGACTTTTGCGCGTGTAGGCGATTTTCAGCCTCATTCCATACCAAGCTTTGCTTGCCATCAATCACATCAGCACTGACTTCCTCGCCGCGATGCGCAGGCAAACAGTGCATAAATACAGCATCAGGTTTGGCGTTATTCATCAGTGATTCATTAACCTGAAAATCTTCAAAAGCTAATTCACGTTTTTTCTGTTCAGCTTCTTGACCCATTGATGCCCAAACATCAGTCACAACTAAATCTACCTCTTTACAGGCGCTGTTTGTATCCGCACATAAGTTAATACAATCTGTATATTGATTGACAAAACCTTGATCTGGTTCGTAACCTTTAGGGGTGGCGATATTAAGGGTAAATCCAAACGCTTTGGCAGCTTGCATATAGGTGTGACACATGTTATTGCCATCACCAATCCAAGCCACAGTTTTACCTTTAATCGAGCCATTGTGTTCTTGGTAAGTCATCATATCAGCCAATAATTGACATGGGTGCGATTCATCTGACAAGGCATTAATAATAGGTACAGATGAGTACTCTGCAAAGGTGTTAATGGCTTCATGTGACGAAACACGCATCATAATAGCATCTACCATCGAGCTAATAACAATGGCACTATCAGTGATTGGTTCGCCACGGCCTAATTGAATATCACGATCTGACAAAAACAAAGCATGGCCACCCAATTGAGTCATCCCTGCTTCAAATGAAACGCGAGTACGAGTAGATGATTTGTCAAAGATCATAGCCAAAGTTTTGTTTTTTAAACGGTTGTTAATTTCACCGGCTTTATGTTGTTTTTTTAATAAAATCGCCTGAGTAATGATTTGTTGTAAATCATCACTAGGTATATCATCTAAATTGATAAAGTGTTTTGTCATGTTGGTCTTGGGTTTATACGTCGTCGATTAGCGCGCAAATGGTGTTGATAATTGTATCAGCTTCAGCTTTATTGATAATGAGTGGTGGCAACAAACGAATTGATTGTCCAGTAATATTGAGCAATAGTTTTTTATCAAGTGCTGCGTTTAATAGGCTCGAACAATCTTGATTAAGTTCAATGGCCAGCATTAAGCCTTTTGCACGTATTTCTAAAACCTTGCTTGAATTCTCTAGCTTTGATTTAAAGCTTGAGAGTAAGTATTCTCCCATCTGTATAGCGTTGTTAAGAATGTCGTCTTTTTCGATAACTTCAAGCACTGTCAGCGCAGTTTTACACGCCAATGGGTTGCCCCCAAAGGTAGAGCCGTGTGAACCCGGCTGGAATAATCTGCCCGCCTTGCCTTTGGCCAAGCAAGCACCAATAGGCATGCCATTACCCAAGCCTTTAGCCAGAGTTAAAATATCAGGCGTTATGCTATTGTATTCATACGCAAATAACTTACCAGTACGGCCAATACCCGTTTGCACTTCATCAAGAATAAGCAGCCAATCATTGGTTTGGCAAATAGCCTGTACTTGATTAAGGTAATCATTAGCCGGAATAATCACACCACTTTCACCTTGAATAGGTTCCAACATCACAGCCACTACATTGGCATTGTTAGCATGTGCTTTAATGGCATCAATATCATCAAAGTCAACATGAATAAATTCACTAACCAAAGGTGCAAAGCCATTTTGTACTTTTGCATTACCAGTCGCAGATAGTGTTGCCATCGTGCGACCGTGAAAACTTTGATTGGCGGTTAAGATAATTGGGTTGTCAATGTGGTTGGCATGCCCATGCAAACGCGCAATTTTAATCGCTGCTTCATTAGCTTCGGCGCCAGAGTTGCCAAAAAAAACGGTATCCATATTGGCCAATTGACACAATTTTTTAGCCAGCGTTTCTTGGTGTTGGATGCGATACCAATTGCTGGTGTGTAGTAATTCGCCAGCCTGTGTTTGTATGGCGTGGGTAATATCTTGATGGCAATGACCTAGGCCAACCACACCCACGCCTGACAAAGCATCTAAGTATTGCTCGCCTTTAGTGTCTGTCAGGTAGCAGCCTTTACCTTTGACAAAGGTAACTTCAAGTGGTGCATAGTTTGACATTAAATAAGACATAAGTTTTTAAATTTAGCCGTTAAACAAAAAAGCCCCAAAACGGGGCTTTTTAATACCAATCAGAAACTAATTATGATTGGTATTGTAAAGGCGGTGCCATTTGGCTGTCGATTTCAGCTAAAGTTTTCTTATAGCCTTCATAAAAAGAACCTGCGGGTGGATTGACCCACTCCTCATAAGAAAAACCGTTTGCATCTGTGTGGGCTTTAAATGTGTTTTGTAATGCGATTCTTTTAGCGCTTAATTCATTAGATTCTTTACTGACTGCGTCCATGTTTATCTCCTAAATTTTAGAATAAGTATAAAGAAATAATTATAACCTCAAATCAAGCTTTGCGGTGTTTATTATTTACCAATAACAGCAACAAATACTTTGCAATTTATTTGAATTTGTGGCACAATTAAATTGAATATTTTCTAACCTGATAAGGAGAGTCTATGCAATTAAGTATTTCTGGCCACCATCTCGATGTTACCGAGGCAATCAAGCGACATTCTACTGAAAAATTTTCTAAAATTAAACACCACTTTGATCATTTGATTAACATCAATATGATTCTCGAAGTTGCAAAGGACGTGCAAAAAGCCGAAGCAACCATTCATGTCAGTGGGGCAGATTTATTTGCTAAAGCAGAAAGTGACAATATGTACACATCGATTGACCAAATGGTTAATAAACTGGATTCACAAATTAAAAAGCACAAAGAAAAATTAAGCAATCATAGAAAAAACTAAGGGTCGACCAACTCAGGGTGATAACTGAGTTGACTATAAAGGAACATTAATTCAATGTCAGAAGTTGAAAATACTTCTTTCGAAGCTTGCCTCCAAAGATTAATGACATCTTTGGAGGCATCTTTGTATGAAGAGGCCACCGCTCAACTTGCCGGACTACACTCGGCTGAAATTGCTCGTCTATTAGAAGCTATCCCGCCCAAGGGTAGAATGCAGCTTTGGTTTAATATTGATGTAGATACACAAGGTGATATTCTTAAAGATCTAAGTGAAGATGTCCAGTCTCAACTCTTAAGTGAAATGGATGTTGATGCCATTGTAACGGCTGCTGAAGGCCTAGATATGGATGACTTAGCAGATATTGTGCCTAATTTACCTGAGTCGGCGCTACATAATTTATTACTAACCCTGGATCATAAGCATCGAGATAACCTTAAACATGTTTTGTCTTATCCAGAAGATTCTGCAGGTGGTTTGATGAACATTGACATTATCACCGTACGTGATGATGTCAATGTACGCACCGTTATCCGTTATTTACGTTTATTGAAAAAAATGCCGAATGATACCGACAAGGTGTTTGTGGTTGATCGATCTTATAAATACATAGGTTCGATTCATATTTCTACTTTGTTAACCAACGAAGCTGAGCAAAATATTGGCCCACTGATTAACAAAACGCTAAAACCGATTTCTGCAAATATGCCTGAAAAGGAAGTGGCACATTTGTTTGAACAGCGCAATCTAATTTCTGCCCCAGTGATCGATGAAGATAACCAGTTAATTGGCCGAATTACCATTGACGATGTGGTGGATGTTATCCGTGATGAAGCCGAACACTCGGTGATGTCAATGGCGGGCTTGGATGAAGAAGAAGATGTGTTTGCACCGGTAATGCAAAGTTCTAAGCGTCGAAGTGTTTGGCTTGGCGTTAATCTGATCACGGTGTTTATTGCGGTATTTTTTATCGGACTGTTTGAGGCTACTTTGCAAGAACGAATCGCTCTGGCAATTTTAATGCCAGTGGTGGCATCCATGGGTGGTATTGCCGGCACACAAACCCTTATTTTGGTTACCCGCGGTATTGCCACCGGAAGGGTAACGCATTCAAACCTTAAAGTTTTAATGAACAAAGAAGTAGCAATTGGCTTTCTAAACGGCATGCTTTGGTCGGTGGTGATTGGCGTGGCAACTTACCTATGGTTTGCCGATCTGCTGTTAAGCTTGGTGATTGCTTTGGCGATTATTGTCAATTTGATATTTGCCGCTTTCTCGGGCGCATTTCTACCGTCACTACTGATTAAATTCAAAATCGATCCTGCCTTAGCAGGCGGCGTAATTTTGACCACTATCACTGATGTTATCGGTTTTGTGGCTTTTTTAGGCATGGCATCAATGGTTATTTAAGCGTTTTTTTTTAACTTAAATTATGCCCTTTGTATTCAAAAAATTCAACGCCATTCAAGGGCAAAAAATCCAGCATTTTTTAATCAATGAAGCTGGATTATCACTCTCATTATCACAAAAATTACTGTCTAAAAAACGCGTATTTAACGATCAACATCAGCCATTAAATAATGGCCATATTGTTGACGGAGCGTTTATTCAAATAGCCGTATTTGAAGGCCATACCCGAGGTTTGAAGCCTATTTTCGAGGTGTTAGATTTTGCTGTATTTGACAAGCCTTCTGGCATTATGGTGCACCCCACTCGAAAAGATACCGAATATTGCCTGCTGGATGAGGTCAGATACCATTTTGGCATTGATGCGAGTCTCGCACATCGAATAGATGCCGAAACTTCCGGCTTAGTGTTGGTCGGCAAAAACAAAGCCGTCAGTCGCCAGCTAAAAACCCTATTTGAAAAAAAAGCTTACAGCAAAGAGTATTTAGCAGTGGTTAAGGGCGAAATTTCTAATAATATCACCATTGATAGGCCTATCGCAAAAGCCCACAGCAAAATTGCTGTAAAGATGATGTGTGAGGATGAGCAGGGTAAGGCATCAACAACCCACATTGAGCCGATAAAATTCAATCAAAAAAACAATACAACCTTGGTTAAAGCCACACCCATTACCGGCCGTCAGCATCAAATCAGAGTACATCTTGATTCAATCGGTCACAGCATTTTGGGCGACCCCATTTACGGCGTCAGCGAAACAATCGCTAATGATTATTTATGTAAAACCCTATCCAAGCTGCAGCGCATTGAATTGACAGGCGCACCCCGTCTTATGCTTCACGCTAATCGATTATCTTTCACCTATCAAGACGTTCAATACAGTATCGCCTCAAAAATGGCGGATGAAATTTTTTATTAACCAATAAAGGCTTGATAAAGTTTCGAAATTTTACTTGTACCCTCTTGCAGGGTGCGAATGGGCTGAAAAACATCCGATTTGGCGTTAAATCTATGTCTTTCTTGGGTCTAAATAGCTATTTAGAATCAAAAACAAGTGATTTTTAGTCATTTTTTACTAAATTCACCAATGTAATAGGCTTTGCCTGTTACATTGAAAAAAAATTCGGAAATAATGAGAATTAGAAATCAGCGGTGGAAATCTGATTTGCCGTTAGCCAAATTCTGAATTTTTCTTGAATTTGTTCCAGGGTTTTTTGGGTATCGGCCTCAAAACGCAGTACCAAGCACGGCGTGGTGTTGGAAGGGCGAACCAAGCCCCAGCCGTTGGGATAATCCACTCTAACGCCGTCAATTAGGGTAATTTCAGCACCTTCAAAACTAACGTTTGTAGCCAGTTTGTCCATGGCTTCAAATTGCTGACCTTGCGCATCGAAATGAATGTTGATTTCTGGGGTGTTAATGCTATCTGGAAGATTGGCAAATACTTGCTCGCAAGTTTGATCAGTTTTTGAGATAATTTCTAATAATCGTGCGCCAGTGTAGAGTGCATCATCAAAGCCAAACCAGCGCTCTTTAAAGAAAATATGGCCACTCATTTCGCCGCCAAGCGCAGCATTCGTTTGTTTGAGTTTGGCTTTGATAAAGCTGTGGCCGGTACGCGACATGATTGGCTCGCCGCCATGTTCACTAATGTCTTTTGGAAGTAGGGATGAGCACTTAACGTCAAACACAATTTTGGCACCTGGATTGCGACTTAAGATGTCTCGCGAGTATAAAATCATTTGACGATCTGCCCAAATAACATTGCCTTTATTGTCAATCAGGCCGAGTCTGTCGCCATCGCCATCAAAGGCAAAACCCATGTCTGCACCGGTATCAAGCACTTCTTTGATGATGTCTTCAAGGTTGTGAAGTTTAGAAGGATCGGGGTGATGATTGGGGAAATTGCCATCAATTAGGCAAAATAGTTTGGTGACTTTGGCGCCGAGTTGTTCGAACAATTTGGGCGCGATGTTGCCCGCCACACCATTGCCGCAATCCACCACGATATGCAGTGGCTTACTGAGTTTGATGTCAGATTTGATGCGGTCAATGTAGTCTTGTTCGATATCAACTCGGGTAGAGGTACCGTGGCCGGTGTTAAAGTCGTTATTAATAATACGCTGATACAGTGCTTGAATGCGCTCGCCCGAAAGGGTTTCACCGGCAATCATAATTTTAAAGCCGTTGTATTCTGGCGGATTGTGAGAACCGGTAATCATGACGCCAGAGGTGGCGGCTTTGGTGTAGGTGCCGTAATACACCAAAGGCGTTGGTACCATGCCGATATCCACAATATGGCAACCGCTGGCTTTGAGGCCGGATTTGAGCGCATCCATTAGCGTTAATCCACTGAGGCGACCATCACGACCCACCACAATGCCGCGCTCGCCTTTGGCGATTGATTCACTGCCAATCGCAAGCCCAATGAGTTTGACAAATTCTGGGGTGAGTTCGTTCTCAACAATACCGCGGATATCATAAGCCTTAAAGATTGATTGTGAAATGGTCATGATGATAAAATAGAATTAAATAAAAGGTTTATTTTACTTATACTTCCTTGCGGAATGGACACAAAGGCCAAGTTGATGAAAGAACAGTTTGAAGTAATTGCACTTGAAAATAAAACAATGACACTGAAGGTTGATCGCTCTGGTGGTTGCCACAGCTGCTCGGCCAGTAGTGGCTGTGGTACGGGTATATTGGCCAACTACTTTGATCATTATTCTGTGTTTAATAAGCCACTGCAAAATGGGGTGGCCGTGGGTGATTTTGTTACTTTAGAGATTTCATCATCTGAATTGTTTTCACGTGCTTTTATGTTGTATATCTTTCCAATCTTAGCATTGTTCGTGGGCAGTTATATTGGTATGAGTTTGTTTCCTGTAACAGAGTTGTGGCAAATTAGCTTTGGAATTATGGGTTTTATTGGCGCACTTTTGCTAACGAAATATTTTGTAAAGTAGGCTTTTAAAGCGCTCTAAATTTGGGATAATCAATTCATTTTTCACAAACAAATACCGTTTATTATGGCAACTCAAGATATTGATCCGTTAGAAACCAAAGAATGGCTAGAAGCCTTTAAATCCGTTGCCAAAGTTGAAGGTGATGATCGTGCAAAATTCTTATTAAATCAGCTAATGGATATGGCACATAACGAAGGTATGGACTTGCCAGCCGGTGTGCATACAGCTTATCTTAACAGTATTGGTTTAGACAAGGAAGTCGAGACAAGCATTAACGCTGAAATTGAAGATAAAATTTCAGCCATTGTTCGTTGGAATGCGATGGTGATGGTGGTTAAGGCCAACCAGTTGCCTTATGAATTAGGTGGGCATATCGCCTCGTTTGCCTCAAGTGCAACCTTGTATGAAGTCGCCTTTAATCATTTTTATCGTGGCCCTGATGCGGATCAAGGCGCCGATCTAATTTTCTTCCAAGGTCATATTTCACCGGGTATTTACTCCCGTGCTTTTTTAGAGGGGCGGATTACCGAGGCGCAAATGTTATTGTTCCGCCAAGAGGCAGGCAAAGATGGCTTAAGCTCATACCCACATCCATGGTTAATGCCAGATTTTTGGCAATTCCCAACAGTGTCAATGGGCTTGGGCCCAATCATGGCGATTTATCAAGCGCGCTTTATGAAGTACTTGCATCATCGTGAAATCAAACAAACGGATAAACGTACGGTTTGGGCGTATTTAGGCGATGGTGAAACTGACGAGCCAGAATCTCTCGGTGCTATTTCAATGGCGGGCCGTGAAAAGTTAGACAACTTGGTATTTATAATTAACTGCAACTTGCAGCGTCTTGATGGCCCTGTACGCGGTAATGGTAAGATTATCCAAGAGCTTGAAGGCATGTTCCGTGGCGCAGGCTGGAATGTGATTAAAGTGATTTGGGGTGGTAAATGGGACGAACTACTTGCCAAAGATACCAACGGCTTATTAAGAAAGCGCATGGAAGAGGTGGTGGATGGAGAGTATCAAGCTTATAAAGCTAAAGATGGTGCTTATGTTCGCAAGCATTTCTTTGGTAAATACCCTGAATTACTCGCCATGGTTGAACACATGAGTGATGATGAAATTTACCATCTCAATCGTGGTGGTCATGATGCTCATAAAGTCTTCCAAGCCTATCAAGCCGCTAAAGATTGTAGCGATAAGCCAACGGTTATTTTGGCTAAAACGGTTAAAGGTTATGGCATGGGTGAGGCCGGTGAAGGGCAAAATACCACGCACTCGCAAAAGAAGCTCGGCCTTGAGCAAGTTGAGAAGTTTGCCAAGCGCTTTAATATGCCAGTGACTGAAGACGATATTAATGAATTGAATTTTTATAAGCCAGCGCAAGACAGTGAAGAAATGATTTACATGAATGCCCAGCGAGAGAAGTTGGGTGGTTCAGTACCGGTTCGTTCGTTTGAGTTGGAAGATTTAAAAGCGCCAGAGCTTGATGTGTTTAAAGCCTTACTGCAATCCAGTGGTGATCGTGAAATGTCAACTACTATGGCGCTTAACCGCATTATGACCTTATTGGTGCGTGATAAGCAACTCGGTCCTAAAGTGGTGCCAATCATTCCTGATGAAGCGCGTACGTTTGGTATGGAAGGTTTATTTAGGCAGTTGGGTATCTACTCAGCTTCAGGCCAGCTTTATCAGCCAGAAGATTCTGATAAAGTCATGTGGTATAAGGAAGATAAAAAAGGCCAAGTACTGCAAGAAGGTATTAATGAGGCAGGTGCAATCTCTGATTGGATTGCAGCGGCAACTTCGTATGCAACGCACAATACCACCATGATTCCGTTCTACATTTATTACTCGAAGTTTGGTTTTCAGCGCGTGGGTGATTTGGCTTGGGCGGCGGGTGATATGCAAGCCAAAGGCTTCTTAATCGGTGGTACAGCAGGGCGTACAACGCTAAATGGTGAGGGCTTACAACACCAAGATGGTGATTCGCACTTAGTAGCCAATACCATTCCAAATTGTATTTCTTATGACCCAACTTACGCTTATGAGTTGGCTGTTATTATTAGAAGTGGTATTTACAGAATGTATGAAGCGCACGAAAATATCTTCTATTACATAACCACCATGAACGAGCTTTACGCACATCCAGAAATGCCAGCAGGTACAGAGGAAGGGATTATCAAAGGCATTTACCCACTCAAAGAAGTAGGCACTGGCGACAAGCAAGTGCAACTCATGGGTTGTGGCACAATCCTTAGAGAGGTTGAAAAAGCCGCACAAATGCTAGCAGACGATTGGGACGTGAAATCAAATGTCTGGTCAGTCACCAGTTTTAATGAGCTGACACGTGAAGCACAAGCCATTGATCGCATTAATCGTTTTAGTACGGACACACCAAAGGTGCCTTATATTTCTCAGTGCTTGGCAGATGCAAAAGGCCCGGTGATTGCTACCACAGATTACATGCGAAACTACGCTGAGCAAGTGCGTAAATACATTCCAGGTCGTTATGAAGTGCTAGGCACAGATGGCTTCGGTCGTTCTGATTCACGCGCAGCACTTAGAGATTTCTTTGAGGTCGATGCAAATTATATTACACTTGCCGCACTTAAGGCTTTGGTTGATGAGGGTGAAATGGATAAGTCAGTTGTTGCACAAGCGATTGAAAAATACGGTATAAATACAAACAAGCCAAACCCGATGACAGTGTAGGGGTAATTCTTAAATTAAGGGGAGAGAATGACGCAAGAAGAGTATTTAGAAACACTAAGATCAGGTGCAAGAATGAATTTTGAAGACTTGATCGCACTGATTGATGATGATTACAACCATACCCCAGCTAACTTCACCAATGGTGAAGTTGAAAATACGGCTGATGATAATCAAGGTAGTGCCAAGCTATTTTGTTTTGCTGCTATTCATCAGCTCTCTCAATTAGAGACGCTGCATTGTTTTGGTCAGTACTACCAAGATGTGCTGAATACGCCAAACAGTGATTCTCACGCCAATATTCGCAACTTTATGACTTATGGTTGGGAAGGGTTAAAGTTTGAATCGCCGGTGTTAGACAGGAAATAACACAAGGCTTTTTAATAGTGGGGTGGTCGTTCGTCGGCGACTGGCATGCCACCCTCTGAATTGCCTTTAAGTTGCTCGATCTGAGAAGATAAGTGCTTAATCATCGCTTCTAATTCATCAATCTTTTGCATTTGACGAAAGACAACACCGTTAAGATCTTCGATTGTGTGATCAAGAAAGGCAAATTTTTCTTCAAGCTCAATTAGTTTTTTATCCATTTTTTTTCTCCCAGTTTGCGCCCGCCGTATTCGTAATACCCCAAGCCAATTAATACCAAAATGATACCGCTTAGCTGAGTGATTGTTAAGGTTTCATGGTTAAGCGTTGATCCAAGCAATAAAGCAAAGACAGGCGTCATTAGTGGCACAATGCCCACAACACGAACACTGCTGTGCCTTATTAGATAGTAATACGACATAAAGCCAATCACCGAACCAAAGACTGCCAAATAACCAATAGATAAGGCGGCTTTAAGTGTAGTTGTTGGAACAACCCCTTCGGTGATTAGCCAGCTTGTGATAAACAGTGGCACACTCACCATGAGTGCACCAGTAGTAGTTTCTAGTGCAGAAATAGAAGCATTGATTTGTTTAAGCTTGACCGAAATAAAGGATTGAAACACCATGGCAAAAGTAACGGCTAACAACCCTAGCATCATTCCATCTGCAAGGTTTAATGTATGGCCAAAGATGGTAATAAGCCCAGCCAAGCCTAACAATAAGCCTGCAATTTTATGGAATTTAAAAAATGATTCTTTGAGTAACAACAAAGAAAATATGCCGGTAATAATCGGCGTAAGACCAAAGACGACCGAGATAATGCCAGAAGGAACGCTCTGGGAAGCGTAATAAACCAAACTCATGGTGACAAAAATACCAAGCCCTGCATAGATATAGTTATTGATGGCAACCTTGCTGGTGTTTAGTTTTTGTTGTTTGACCAGTAACAGTAGTAGGCAAATGCCTAAACCAATTAACATTCTGGATGCCACACCAAAGTTAAAACTTGAGCCTAGGGTTGACCATTGGATGGCAAGCGGCGTGGTTGACCAAATGGCAACAACGGATAAAAATACGAGGTAAATAGGCATTATTCAAAAAGCCACCTTAGAGTGGAGGCTTTAATTAGACAAGTAATCAGCTGCTTACTTGTCTAATAATGCTTTGCGAGACAGCTTGATACGACCTCTATCTAAGCCGATCACTTTAACATCAATCTCATCACCTTCTTTTAAATGGTTTTCTACTTTTTCAACACGCTCGTGAGCGATTTCAGAAATGTGCAGTAAGCCATCTTGATTTGGCATGATATTAACAAATGCACCAAATTCAACAATTTTCATTACGGTGCCTGCGTAGACTTTGTCTACTTCAGGTGAGGTGGTAATTTCTTTAACCATTTGTACTGCGGTATCGAAAGATTTTTGATCGTTGGCAAAAATGTTGACATTGCCTTTGTCATCAACATCAACATTAGCGCCTGTCGTTGACATGATGCCTTTAATGGTCTCACCACCTTTGCCAATTAAATCACGAATTTTATCGGTGTTAATTTTGATAACGGTTGTTTTAGGTGCGTTCTTACTTGAAGTGTTTGACTCGCAAATGACTTGGTTCATTTGACCCAAGATATTAAGCCTTGCTTCTTTTGCTTGCTTTAGTGCAATCTGCATAATCTCTTTGGTAATGCCCTGAATTTTAATGTCCATTTGTAGCGCATTAATACCACGTGAAGTGCCGGCTACTTTAAAGTCCATATCACCTAAGTGATCTTCATCACCTAAGATATCAGTTAACACGGTAAATCTATCGTCTTCTTTTACAAGGCCCATCGCAATACCGGCGATGGGCGCCTTGATTGGAACGCCTGCATCCATTAATGACAATGATGAACCACAAACACTGGCCATTGATGATGAGCCGTTAGATTCTGTAATTTCAGACACCACACGAACGGTGTAGGGAAATTCTTTAATCGATGGAAGGCAGGCAGAAATACCACGGCGTGCTAGACGACCGTGGCCAATTTCACGACGACCAGAGCCGCCCATACGGCCTGTCTCACCAACAGAGTATGGTGGGAAATTATAATGCAGTAAGAAATAGTCGTTTTGACGCTCAGCAGCTTCTAATTTTTCAATCAACTGCGCTTCACGCTTAGAGCCTATCGTTGTTACCACCAATGCTTGGGTTTCACCACGAGTAAACAATGCAGAGCCGTGTGTATTTTCTAACACCCCGACTTCAATTTTTAATTCACGTACGGTGTTATTGTCACGGCCATCAATGCGTGGCTCGTTGTTTAAGATACGCTCACGAACGGTTGATTTTTCAACTTTTTTGAAGTATCTAGAAACCTCATCAGCTGAATTACCGCCCTCATTATCACTAGCCAATGCCGCAATCGCTGCAATTTTAATTTCACCAACTTTAGCGTAGCGATCCATTTTTTCTTTGACTTGGTAGGCTTCATTAATTTGCGCACCAAATTGTGATTGGATATCGTCCAATAGCGCTTCATTTGTTTCAGGTGCTTGCCAATCCCACTGTTTAGTGCCAACGTCGGCAGCAAATTGGGCAATGTTAGTAATCGCTACTTGGAATTGCTCATGTGCATACATAACCGCGCCCAGCATAATTTCTTCAGATAATTCAGATGCTTCTGATTCAACCATTAATACGGCTTCATCAGTACCGGCAACCACCATGTCTAAAGCTGAATTTTTTAGTTCAGAGTAGGTTGGGTTGAGCGTGTATTGGCCATCTGTATAACCCACTCTGGCGGCACCAATAGGGCCATTAAAAGGAATACCAGAGATTGAAAGAGCTGCCGATACTCCTAACATCGAAATCATATCTGGATCGACTTCAGAGTTGGCTGAAATTACTGTAATGATAACCTGTACTTCATTGACGAAACCAGCTGGAAACAAAGGCCGAATAGGGCGGTCAATTAAACGACAAGTTAGGGTTTCTTTTTCAGTCGCTCTGGCTTCGCGTTTTAAAAAACCACCGGGGATCTTGCCGGCAGCGTATGTTTTTTCAACATAGTCTACCAATAGAGGAAAGAAGTCTTGGTCCGGTTGTGTATCTTTGGAAGCAACCACAGTCACTAATACTTGTGTGTCGTCCATACTGGCCAAAACAGCGCCGTGTGCTTGTCTAGCAATACGGCCAGTTTCTAAAGTGATGGTGTGTTTGCCCATGGCAAAACTTTTTTTAACGATATTCATTTCCATGAAAATCCTCCGTAAAATAAATAGGCAATTCCTCGTAAAATAGGTTTTTGACTATGACAAGTTAATAAAAGGTGCTGTATGGTTTGAATTGAATAAGCCTTATTTGAAACATATTCTGATGAATTAATAGCCAACTCCTCACGTTGTGAGTTTTGACTATTACAAAATACATTTTAGATAAAACTTAAGCCATAAAACGAGAGTTATTATCCCTAAAATCAATCAATTATGATGACTAAATTTTGCTTAAATAGGGTAATTGAAAGTTCTGGATATTGGGTTGCATCAACTCGGCGCTGATTGCAAAATTGAATCACAGATTGAGCATCGAACGCTGGCGTGTCAAAGCATTCTCCATTAATAAATACCTTAGGGATTTCACCCACTAAGCGGTAAGCAATCTTGCAACTTGGGTGTAGTTGATAACAACCCTCTTTGTCAAACTCGCCTGCTTCAAAGTGTTGCATTAGTTGCACATCTAGCGCGTCTAATCGAGTGACAAAGCGAGCAAAATCATCGGCATTGATTTTTAATATAGTTTGCGCCTGAGTAATGGCAGAGCTGGGTATGAGTGCGGGGGTGTTTTGACTCTCCCAAACAGGGTCTTGATAATATTGATGGTTATCTGCAGATTGCTGATTAATCGATTCAAATAATTCTGCCGCTGAATAGGCGCGATAACCAAAAGATAAAGTGGTGCATTCGTCGTCTAAGCTGACACCATGATGCGCAACTTTAGGTGGTACATACAAGACATCTCCTGGTACTACGTCCCAGACGTATTCTGCCTCAAAGGTGTCCATGATTCTGAGTGGTACATCGGTTAAATAATTATCCAATTGACAATGCTTAGAGCCAATATGCCAGCGCCGTCTGCCACTGCCTTGCAGTAAGAAAACGTCATAATAATCAAAATGTGGCCCAACACTACCCCCCTTGGCGGCATAGGAGATCATCACATCATCAAAGCGCCAATGCGGGATAAAATCAAATTGTTGGATTAGATCGTGCACTTCATCAACAAATCGATCAACGCCTTGTACCAACAGTGTCCAATCTTGCTCAGGCAGTTGAGAAAAAGTATCTTCAGTAAACGGGCCATTGGTTAATGACCATTGTTGATCAACCACACTGCCTTGTACCAAGCGCGATTCAAACTCTTCTTCTAGCGACAGGCCAGCCAATTCATCAGGGCTAATTGGTGAGATAAAATCAGGCAGGGCCTGCCTGATTAAAAGTGGTTTTTTCTGCCAATAGTCTTTTAAAAACTCTTCGACAGATATTGCTCCAAAATGGATCATTAGTTAGTAAAAATTATGTTTTTCATATTTTCAAATTTTACAGAGCAGTGATCACTGCAAACATTATTAATTTATAAGGAGTAATAAAAATGTTTAATCCAATAGAGATCCCATTCGGTTGTGTTATGTTATTTAACGAAGTTAACTTAAAAGACGTCGTTACTGTTGAAGATGTTGAACTTACATTGGGCGAGATGTGCAATGTAGTAAAAAACAACTACGGCAATGATAACGGTGGTTTTATTGCTGGCCGAGTATACGAAAATTCTGGTTTTATTTCAGCAGAAGGTTCGTTTGAAAATGTAGAAAAAGCCAGGCAAGAGCGCGGAGAGATTGTGATTGCGACTTTTTGGCGGTCATTTGAGCAACATGAAAAATCTCATGCTGATGCATTATTCAAAGCAAAGTTTGATGCACTGTTAGAGTTTTGCGATG
>DQNX01000079.1 GCA_015658965.1 Gammaproteobacteria bacterium | reverse complement strand
GGAAGTTTTTTAAACCAACTCCTAGTAGGGCTAAGGGTGGGTTTAAAAAACTTCCAAGCTGATAAAAGATGGTGCTTTCCCCCTCAAGGGGGGATTGAAAAGAATGATGATTATTCATATTTATGCAAAGGTCTCATATAATTAGTTTCATAATGCTTTTCCGTCTAAAACAGCTTTTCCATCCTTTAATTGTAACCTGCCTTGAGTAAACCAATGGATAACTTCAGGGTAGAGTTTATGCTCTTCAATTAACACTTTTTTAGCCAAAGAGATAGCATCATCGCTAGGTATTATATCAACTCGACTTTGTGCAATAACAGGGCCGCCATCAAGCTGCACAGTGACAAAATGAATACTTACTCCATGTTCTTTCTCGCCCGCATCAAGCGCACGTTGATGGGTGTTTAAGCCTTGGAATTTAGGCAATAAAGATGGGTGAATATTTAGCATTTTTCCACAATATTTTTGGGCAAATGCCTCGGTAAAGATTCTCATAAATCCTGCCAAGATGACAATATCAGGACTGTATTGATCGATAATTTTGCTAACAGCTTGATCGAATGCTGTTCTAGAGTCAAATTGAGTATGTTCAACAAGGTGGTGAGGGATGCCTGCATTTTCTGCTCGTGTGAGCCCGTAAGCATCGCTGCGATTACTAACAACACAGCTGATGGTTAAATCGATATCAGCTGCTTTATCAATAATAGATTGAAGATTAGAGCCACTGCCAGAGATTAAGACAACGCCTCGCATGAGTTTAGATAATAACCTGGTTGCCGTTATTATGGGTAATACTGCCAACCAACCAGGCATTTTCACCTAAATCATTGAGATGGGCTATGGCTTGCTGACTTTGTTCGGCAGGCACGATAATCACCATGCCAACACCACAGTTAAAGACGCGATACATTTCCATTATGTCGATGTTGCCATTGTCTTGCAGGAATTGAAAAATTTCAGGTAGTACCCAAGAATTGGTGTCTAATTGTGCGGCTAAATTATCAGGCAAAACGCGTGGAATGTTCTCTAATAATCCGCCACCAGTAATATGAGAAATCGCATGAACTGGAAATTTTTCGATGAGTGAAAGTACAGACTTTACATAAATTCGAGTGGGCTCAATCAGTGCATTGAGTTGTGCCTCAGTCGGGCTTGATTGCTCTAATACTTTTCGAATTAGAGAATAACCGTTAGAGTGTGGGCCGGAAGAACCTAATGCGATAATATGGTCGCCCTGGGCGACTTTAGAGCCGTCAATGACTTTGTCTTTATCAGCAATACCAACACAAAAACCTGCTAAGTCATAATCTTCACCACTATACATGCCTGGCATTTCAGCAGTTTCACCGCCAATAAGTGCGCAGCCCGATTGTTTGCAGCCTTCGCCAATGCCAGAAATCACCGATAATGCAATTTCAGTGTTGAGCTTACCGGTGGCGTAGTAATCTAAAAAGAATAAAGGCTCTGCTCCTTGTACAATCAAATCGTTAACACACATAGCGACCAAATCAATACCAATGGTATCGTGCTTATTTAACATTTCAGCCACTTTTAGTTTGGTACCAACGCCGTCAGTGCCGGAAATTAAGACTGGATTTTTGTATTTGTGAATGGGCAACTCGAACATTGCACCAAAACCACCGAGCCCAGCCAATACGCCTGCTCTTGTAGTCGATTTTGCAATCGGCTTAATTTGTTCGATAAATTCATTACCCTTGGTAATATCAACGCCAGAATCTTGGTAAGTTAATGATGACATCTTGGTTTTTCCGTATAATTAATATTTAAATATTTTCTTCTAGCAAAAAAAATGAATTTCAGTCTATCTTCTTTGCCAAACGCACTGTCAATTTTACGCATTATTTTAACAGTGCCAGTCGTAATGACTTTGCTAAATCATAATTATTCTTTGGCACTTGTTCTATTTATAATCGCAGGTGTGACTGATGCGCTAGATGGATGGATTGCTAAGCGCTTTTCTTGTCAAAGTCGATTAGGCTCTATCTTAGATCCTATGGCGGATAAATTATTATTGGCTGGTAGTTTTATCACTCTTCATGTGATTGATTTATTGCCATTGTGGCTGCTGATATTGGTTTTTTTACGCGATGTAATGATTGTGGCGGGTACAGTGGGTTATTTTTTAGGCACAGATGCTTCGGAGGATAAGTTACTCACTCCTTCAAATTTGTCTAAGTTTAATACGGTGTTACAGATTGCATTGGTACTATTTTTAGTGATTGCACAAATTTATCCAGCAATGATCCAATGGACAAACATGTTCTTTATTGTGATTGCTACTTCAACTGTACTCAGTGGTGCTGATTATATGTGGATTTGGATTAAACAAGTTATTTTGCAAGAGCGTCGTTAATGAATCAACTGGGTCTGCCGTTTGCACTCAATGCTAAAATGCTTTGGCGTAATTTTAGGGGTGATAACAATCAGCAAATTATTGCATTTCTGGTTGCTCTATTTGAGCAACAGACTTCTGCGGTTGTTTATCTGTATGGTGCCAAATCAAGCGGCAAAACTCATCTACTGCAAGGTTGTGCTTTTGAGGCGCTAGAACGCTCACTACGGGTTGTTTATTTAGATTTTAAAGAAGAGATACCTAATGGCATCTTAAATGGTTTGGAAGATAATGATTGGGTATGTATAGACAACGTTGATTGTTTAAATACAGATCAGCAACAAGAATTGTTTGACCTTTATAATCGGGTTGCCAACACCTCAACCAAACTGGTTGTAAGTGGCGCTGTACTGCCTGGTGAACTAACCTTGTTAAAAGATCTAAAAACGCGCCTGTCTTTAGCCACTATTTTTTGTCTTGAGACGTTGAATGATAAAAGCAAAAAAGACATTATTCAACAGCAGGTAGACGATCGTAATTTAAAGGTTGATCGTAAAATTTACGATTATTTGTTTAAATATTATTCGCGAGATTTAACAGATTTATTAAGCGCTATTGATCAACTGGATAAAGCCTCTTTACAACAAAAAAATAAGATTAGCATCCCACTTGTCAAGCAAGTGTTAGATATTTAGAGGCTGTTATCAATTCTAAAAAGCACAAAGTCTTGCCTCGTACTTTTTAGGGTTTTTTTCTGAATTTAAACTGAGAAATTTTGGGCATAAGTTGAGAAAATGGGATTTTTTCGAAGCCGTTGTAAGTCTTTTTGGTCAATGCAACCAATGTAACAATGTTATCAATTCCTTGCTTATTTGAGTGTGTGAGTATTTCTTGCAAAGCAAGTAAACCGCCCATTTTTATCTTGGATTGTTGCCCTACTGATAAGCTAGATTGGTGGTGTGCTTTGAGCGCAAAATCACTGTTGCTTCGAAGGTGGCGATACAGCAATTGACAATCTGTGGAAGCGCGCTCGTCCAAACAGACGCCAAATTCTTTTTCTGCAATACAATCTTTAGCGCCGTGTTGGCATCCGCATCGTCCACTTAAAATTAAATGTGAAAAAGGGCAGGTGTAATGGTTAATACTCATAACAATACTTTAATTGTTGCTTAGACATTATAATAGTAACTTTTATTTTAGCGCTAAATAACTCATGAATTACCTGCCTATTTTTATTGATATTAAGCAAAAGCCCTGTTTAGT
>DQNX01000159.1 GCA_015658965.1 Gammaproteobacteria bacterium | reverse complement strand
TTTCTCGGTTTAACGCCTCATTGGAAAAATTATGGTTGAATACATTCCAGGCTTAGCCGGCGTTCCCGCAACAGAATCCTCCATTTCTTCAATTGATGGAAAAAACGGCATCTTGGCCTATCGCGGATACTCCATTGAGGATCTTGCACAAAATGCCTCTTTTGAAGAGGTCGCCATGTTGCTTAGAGATGGTGAATTACCGAGCACAGAAGAATTAAAGGCATTTCAGCTTGTCTTGCATAAACGTTATGAAGTTAAACGCAACATTCGAGAAATGATGTGGGCATTGCCGGCTAACGGCCACCCGATGGATGTTTTGCAAGCGACTATCGCTGCCACGGCAACCTTCTATCCGGATGCTGGCGCCAAAAACCCTAACTCGGCCTTTACCAAAAGCGCACTAACCAAGATTATTGCCAACATGAGTACCTTGGTAGCAATGTGGGCAAGAATTAGCACGGGTTATGACCCAATACCGCCTAGCAAAAACATGTCTTACGCGAAGAATTTCCTTTACATGTCCTTTGGCGAAGAGCCCGACGAAGACATCGTTCAGCTGTTTGACGCCTGCCTTATTTTGCACGCCGAGCACACCATTAATGCCAGTACTTTTTCTGCCATGGTAACCGCCTCAACTCTGGCAAACCCTTTTGCCTCTATTTCTGCAGCTGTTGGCACGTTGGCTGGATCGCTGCATGGCGGTGCTAACGAAGATGTGTTGAGTATGCTTGATGAAATTGGCGAAGCTAAAAATGCACGTGCTTATATTGAAAATCGCTTAAAAAACAAGCAAGTTATTTGGGGTATGGGCCATCGTGAATACAGCGTTAAAGATCCACGTGCCAAAATATTACAAGAAATGATTCAAGACTATATTAAAAAATCCAATATAACTCTATCTAAACGCTTTGAAACCGCATTAGAGGTTGAACGCGTCTGTGAAGATCTGTTATCTGCCAAGGGCGTGTATCCCAATGTTGACTTTTATTCAGGAATTTTATATTCAGAAATCTTTAAAATTCCAAAAGAACACTTTACACCAATTTTTGCCATGGCAAGATCAGCAGGCTGGGCAGCACATTGGCATGAGCAAGTCGCTCATAATCGCATTTTCCGTCCTACTCAAATTTACACAGGTAGCGACTTTAGAGACTACCCGACAAAATAAAACCTATGGATAAAACCACACATTTTGGCTTTCAAGACGTTGCAACTAATGACAAGCAGGGCTTGGTCAGAGGCGTGTTTGACTCAGTAGCCAGCAAATACGACCTCATGAACGACGTGCTGTCTTTTGGCGCGCACCGCTTATGGAAGCGCTATACCATTGCCTCAAGCAATGTTAAAACAGGTGACAAAGTATTAGACATTGCCGGTGGCACAGGCGACCTAGCCATTGAATTTAGAAAAAAAGTCGGTACTAGTGGTCAGGTTGTTCTTAGTGATATTAACGCTGCAATGCTGGGTGAGGGCAGAAAAAACCTAATTAACAAGGGTGTTTTTGGCGTGGAATTTATACAGCTAAACGCTCAAAAAATTCCTTTTGCAGACAACACGTTTGACTGTGTCAGCATTGCCTTTGGACTCAGAAATGTGACCGACAAAAACCAGGCAATTAGTGAAATGCACCGTGTCTTAAAACCAGGGGGCTGTTTATTAATCTTAGAATTTTCAAAAACTGATTCTGAACTTTTGAAAAAATTTTACGATTTTTATTCTTTTAATGTGATGCCAAAACTTGGCGGTATTATTGCTGATGACGAAGAGTCTTACCAATATTTAGCAGAGTCGATTCGCAAACACCCTGATCAAGAAACCCTAAAAACCATGGTACTTGATGCAGGTTTTGGCTTTTGTGAATATCACAACCTCTCGGGTGGCATTGTCGCCCTACACAAAGGCATTAAGATTTAAGCCTCATGCAACACTTTGTGCTTGAACAGGCTTTAAACTATCTGCTTGACCAGGGGGCGGCAGATCTGGGTGCATTGAATGGCAAAACCTTGCATTTTGCACTCGAAGATTTAGCGCTAGAAGTTAATTTTATTTGCACCAACAGTCGCATTTTCGTCACTGCAGACACAACGGGCGCTAGCGATGTCGACATTAAACTCAAATCCAGTGTTTTTCTGGCCTTACTTCAAGGCGAAGAGTTAACCGAGCTGCTCAGACAAGATAAAATTATTATTCATGGGGACGTTAAAATCGCGCAACTGTTGGTCGACCTATTGCAACAAATCGATATTGATTTTGAAGAGATATTGTCTAAATACACCGGGGACATCATTGCGTACCAAGTTGGCAAACTGGCTAAAACTTTTAAAAAATCTCAAAATCCGCTAGAAACCCTAAAAGACGAGCTTACTACTTTGTTGGTGGCGCCTTCAAAATCTAATCTGTTTAAACATAAAGGGGTTTAGTTAAATGCGCAGTCTGGTTCGATTTATCGGGATTTCACGTATTTTAATGCGCTACCGTTTAGACAGTCTGGTGTTGTCTACGCCACTGCTCAAAAGCTTTAAACCGCTTTTGTATTTAATTCCATGGCATTATTTTCCAGTTAAACAATTTACCCGTGGTGAGCGTATTCGCCTAGCGCTCGAAGAATTAGGTCCTATTTTCATTAAGTTTGGACAAACCTTGTCCACACGCCGAGATTTGTTGCCAGATGATATCGGCGACGAGCTGGCCAAATTGCAAGACCGCTGCCCAGTATTTGATTCAACAGAAGCCAAACACGCCATTGAAAAATCTTTGGGCAATAGCACCGACAAGCTCTTTAAATCATTTGACCAACAACCCTTAGCTTCAGCCTCTATTGCACAAGTACATACCGCCATCACTCATAAGGGGGAGGCGGTGGTGGTTAAGGTTGTACGTCCTGGTATTGATAAAATTATTAAACGCGATATTGCTTTGATGTACGCTTTGGCAAAACTAATTAGCAAACATCCTGTTAGCAAGAAGATGCGCCCAACCGAGATCGTGGCAGAATTCGAGAGCATTATCTTAAACGAGCTCAACATGCTCAATGAAGCTGAAAATGCCTCAAAATTACGTGAAAATTTTCAACATTCTGATTTACTTTACGTGCCCAAAGTGCATTGGGATTTATGCCGTAAAAATGTTCTAACGACCGAACGTATTTACGGCACGCCCGTTGGCGATATAGCACAGCTTAAAGCTGACGGGGCAAACCTCAAAAAATTAGCAGAGGATGGTGTGATTATTTTCTTCACCCAAGTGTTTAAACACAACTTTTTCCATGCTGACATGCACCCTGGCAATATTTTTGTTGGGCCAGATGACAACTATATTGGTGTTGATTTTGGCATCATGGGCACACTAACAGAGACCGACAAAGATTTCATTGCTGATATTTTTCTGGCATTTTTTAATCAAGATTACCACGCCGTTGCTCGCACTTATATCGACTCTGGTTGGGCAAGTGCTAGCACTGATGTTGTTGCCTTTGAACAAGCCATTGGTAAAATTTGCGAACCGATGTTTGAAAAACCTCTGGGCGAGATTTCTTTTGGTCAGGTGCTGCTTGAGCTGATTCAAGAAGCCAAAAATTTTGATATCACTATTCAGCCACAACTGTTATTATTAGACAAAACATTATTAAACATCGAAGGCTTAGGCAGGCAACTCTATCCTCAGCTTGATTTATGGGCAACTGCCAAGCCTTTTTTAGAAGACTTGGTTAAAGAAAAATACAGCATGAAAAATACATTTGAAAAATTCAAAAAACAAGCACCTGAACTCCTAAAAGAAATCCCCGAATTGCCGAGACTGGTCATCAACGCATTAAAACAAGCGGATCAAATCAAAAACATAGGCAGCCTGTATAGCAAACAAACAGACGCCATTGTTGATCAACTAAAGGACAATGCCAGCAAACAAACCGCTGCCATTTTTGCGGGTGCTTTAATTATTCTTTCAGGTGTTTTAGCCGTCAACGCCCTGTGGCTAGGTAGTGGCATTAGTGCTGTCGTCGGCTTAGTATTCTGGGCCAAGTCTAGATAGTATTTTCTTTGGCCTAGTTTTCGGGTAAAATTATCACTCGATACGTTTGGTCGCAAAACGTATTGTTTATATGACATCCAATTGGTGGGTGTTTTTTTATCTTTTGGAGAAGTACAAAATGAGCATAACAATTAATGCAACAGTAAGAAATGACCAGGGCAAAGGTGCGAGCCGCCGCCTGCGTCGAGAAGAAAAAGTACCCGGTATCGTTTACGGAGCCGGCAAAGAGCCTAGTGCAATTTCACTAAACATACACGAGATCACACATCTACTAGAAAATGAAGAATCTTTTACTTCTGTTCTGGACTTGTCGATCGACAAAAAAACGGAGCCTGTCATTGTTAAAGATTTACAGCGTCATCCGGCTAAAAATACAATTACACATGTTGACTTATTACGCATTAACATGAAACAAGCGATTGTTACCCATGTCCCACTTCACTTTACTGGCGCTGATGACAACGAAGCAATTCGTCTTGGTGCTCTCCTTAATCAGCTCATTAACAGCGTTGAGGTTTCTTGTCTGCCAGCAGACATGCCAAACTCAATTGATGTTGATATCAGTAGTCTTGCTATTGGTGACCATGTTAGCTTAACGGGCCTTAATATGCCTGAAGGCGTTATTATTACTGCACTAACACATGGCGATATTGAAGCACACGATCAAAGCGTTGTTGCGGTTCAAGAGCCTAAACTTATAGCTGAAGAAGTCGAAGAAGACATTGTTGCTGAAGGCGATGAAACCGCTGAAGGCGATTCAGACGCAGACGCAGAATCTTAATTTGATCTAGACCATTATGGCGATTAAACTGATTGTTGGTCTGGGCAACCCAGGCAAAGACTATCAGTCTCACCGTCATAACGTGGGCTTTTGGTTTTGTGATGCGCTTGCGCGTTTATATTCAGGCACTTTCAAAAAAGAAACTAAGTTTTTTGGTGAAGCGGCCAGTATTAATATAAACAGTTCAACACTGCGCCTGCTCAAACCGGGCACTTATATGAACCGTTCGGGTCAATCTATTCAAAGTATCGCTAAATTTTATCAAATCAATACGGATGAAATCTTGGTGGCACACGACGAGTTAGACCTTAACCCTGGCATTGCTAGAATTAAATTTAGCGGGGGTCACGGCGGTCATAATGGCCTTAGAGATACGATTAAGGCGCTAAACACCAATGACTTTTACCGACTAAGAATTGGCATTGGCCATCCGGGTGATAAATCAAAAGTAGCTGATTTTGTTTTACACGTGCCTAATAAATCAGAGATTGAGCCAATACAAACAGCCTTGGTCGATTCACTCAATGTCATCGAACAATTGATTAAAGGCGAAACAGAGCAAGCCATGAAAACGCTACACACACAAGGATAAAAATGGGATTTAAATGTGGTATTGTTGGCCTACCCAACGTCGGAAAATCAACCCTCTTTAATGCACTCACTCAGGCGGGTATCGAATCAGCAAACTACCCATTTTGCACCATTGAACCTAATGTAGGCATCGTGCCGATAAATGATAAACGTCTAGCACAGCTGGCTGATATTGTTAACCCAAAGAAAATCCTACCCACCACCATGGAGTTTGTTGATATTGCTGGCTTGGTTGAAGGCGCCTCTAAAGGTGAAGGACTGGGCAATCAATTTTTAACCAACATTCGTGAAACGGACGCTATTGTACATGTGGTGCGTTGCTTTGAAGACGAGGACATTATCCATGTTGCAGGTAGAATATCACCGCTTGACGATATTGAGATTATCAATACCGAACTCGTATTGGCAGATTTGGATGCGGTTGAAAAGCTCATGCAAAAAGCAATCAAAAATACCAAATCTGGACAAAAAGATGGCGTTCCACTTAAAGAATTATTAGAGCGAATTTTGCCGACGTTAGAGGCCGGACATAGTGTTAGAAGTTTGAACTTCGACGATGAAGAGCTTAAGCTATTACGCGGCTTTCAATTACTAACCATTAAGCCCGTTCTTTATATGGCCAATGTCAGCGAAAACGGATTTGAAAACAACCCACATCTTGATGTTGTCAAAGATTTTGCCAGCACCGAAGGCTCTGAAGTGGTTGCTATTTGCGCTGATATCGAGGCCGAAATAAGCGAGCTTGATGCTGACGAAAAACAAGATTTTCTTGATGATATGGGTCAATCCGAATCTGGCCTTGATCGACTGATTAAATCTGGATACACTTTGCTAGGCTTACAAACCTACTTTACTGCTGGCGTTCAAGAGGTTCGCGCCTGGACTATTAATATTGGTGACAGTGCGCCACAAGCCGCAGGTAAAATTCATGGTGACTTTGAAAAAGGTTTTATTCGTGCCGAAACCATTGCATTTGATGATTTTATTCAATATAACGGTGAAAAAGGCG
>DQNX01000074.1 GCA_015658965.1 Gammaproteobacteria bacterium | reverse complement strand
TTTTGTTAATGAGGCTTTATTGGCATTACATGCTCAAAGGTTTCGATGTTGATAAAACCTTCTACAGGCTTAATGTCAATTTTCGAGCTGGGCTTGTTGATAGCAACCACGGTGCCAATGCCGTAGTTTTTGGCAGAGGCGAGCACAGACAATGAATCATCAAAAAAGATGCTTTTTTGTTTATCAATATCAATCGCATTATCCAGCTGATGCCAAAATGCCTGATCTTCTTTGGCAGCGCCGTAATCGTGAGAACAAATGATTGAATCAAAATAGCGTTCTAAATTAGTTACTCGCATTTTTAGTGCAATAGTTTTTCGATGTGCATTAGTGACCAAATAGATACGCTTGTTGTGTTGCCTAGCTTGTTCGAGAAACGTTAAAACGAATGGGTGAATTTGAATCAAGTGAGCAACATCCTCTTTGAGTTGGGCAATGTCTAATTCAAAGATTTTTTGCCAATAATCTAGGCAATACCAGTGTAGCTTGCCTTCCTCAGCTCTAAGAATTGGATAGACTTGGTCTTTGGCTTGGGTGTGAGATAAGTTGTGCTTATTGGCAAAGACCAGTGGTAGGTACTCCATCCAAAAGTGTAAATCAAAATTAAGGTCTAGTAGGGTACCATCCATGTCCAGCAAAATAGTATCTATTTTGCTCCAATTGATAGCGGGGGAGGCGCCCATCTTCCCTCGTTTATTTTCTGCGCCAGCTGGTGTCATTTGCACTGTCCTCTAGAACAACGCCTAATTCGGTCAACTCGTCGCGAATTTGGTCAGATAAAGCAAAGTCTTTATTAGCTCTGGCTTCATCACGTTGTTTAATTTTTGCATCAATGTCTTTATCCGCCAGGTCAACGCCTTGCTTTAAGAAGTTATCTGCATCAGTCTGCAAAATACCAATATAATCACCGAGTTTTTGCAAAAGTTGAGCCAAAGCATTGGCTTGGTCGATGTCTTTATCTCGTTCAGAATTAACCAACTTGGCCAACTCAAATAAAATGCTCAGTGCAATCGGGGTATTGAAGTCGTCATCCAGCGCGGCGTTAAAACGTTTCTCAAAATCAAATCGTTGCGATACTTCATCCATGGCTGCATCGGAGGCACTGAGTCCACGTGTCGCTGTGTATAAGCGAGTTAGAGATGATTTGGCATTGTTGAGGTTGTCGTCACTAAAATTAAGCGGTGAACGATAATGCGAACTCATAATAAAATAACGCAGTGTTTCGCCATCATAATTTTCTAATACGCCCCGAATGGTAAAAAAGTTATTTAACGATTTACTCATTTTCTCATCGTTAATATTGACAAAACCAACGTGCATCCAAGTGTTTACAAAAGTGCAGCCATGCGTGGCTTCAGATTGTGCAATTTCATTTTCATGATGCGGAAAAGTAAGGTCCATACCACCACCATGAATATCAAAGTGGTTGCCTAAATGGTGTGTTGACATGGCCGAACACTCAATGTGCCAACCTGGACGCCCATCACCCCAAGGCGATGACCAGCTTGGTTCGCTTGGTTTGGCCATCTTCCACAAGACAAAGTCTAGTGGATCTTTTTTATCAGTTTCAATATCAACCCTTGCGCCCGCTTCAAGTTCATCTAGATTTTTACCTGAGAGTTTGCCATAACCTTCAAAATCACGCACTGAATAATAAACATCACCACTTTTTCCTTGGTAAGCAACACCTTTTTCAATCAGTGTTTCAATCATGTAGAACATTTGGTCCATCGCATCGGTGGCACGAGGCTCTAGATCGGGCGCTAATACGCCAATTGCTCGCTCATCTTCGTGCATGGCCTCGATAAAACGATTGGTTAAGCTATAAATATCTTCTTTGTTTTCAATCGCGCGTTTAATGATTTTGTCATCAATGTCGGTGATGTTACGCACGTATTCTACCTTGGGAAAGTTGCGCCTAAGATGGCGAGTAATGACATCAAACATCACCAATACACGCGCATGCCCCATATGGCAGTAGTCGTATACAGTCATGCCACAAACATACATCCCCACTTTGTTTGGGTCGATTGGATGGAAGACTTCTTTTTGCTTGCTAAGCGTATTGTAAATTTTAAGCATGGCGTTATTTTACGTGAAAGTGATGGTTATGGGCTTGGTTACATAAGCCCATAATTTTTATATGAGATAAATAAATAACTAATTGTATAATAAACTGTTATTAATTATCAACTTGGAGAAAATATGAGCGTTTTAGTAACCCAACAAGCACCAGATTTTACTGCTGCAGCTGTTTTAGCTGATGGCACAATCACAGACAACTTTCAATTATCTAGCCTTAAGGGTAAGAAAATTGTATTGTTTTTCTACCCATTGGATTTCACATTTGTTTGTCCTTCAGAAATTCTTGCGCACCATCATAGAATTGCAAAATTCGCTGAAAAGGGTGTTGAAGTGGTTGGTGTATCAGTCGATTCGCAATTCACTCACAATGCTTGGCGTAATACCGCCCCAGCAGATGGCGGCCTAGGCAAAATTGATTTTCCATTAGTAGCTGATACCGATCATTCTATTATGGAAGCCTATGGTATTGTTCATCCGGCTGGCATCGCACTACGCGCCTCATTCTTAATTGATGAGAACTTCGATGTACGTCATCAAGTGGTAAACGACTTACCATTAGGTCGTGATGTTGATGAAATGTTGCGCATGGTTGATGCACTTGATTTCCACACAACGCATGGTGAAGTTTGCCCTGCAGGTTGGACCAAAGGCGACGAAGGCATGAAAGATACACCAGAAGGTGTGGCTGAATATTTAGCAAAAAATGCTGATAAGCTGTAATTAGTTATTAGTTTGATCAAGGGGAGTTAAACACTCCCCTTTTTTTCTTTTTAAAAAAGACTGGAGAAAGTAATGGAGTTTAAAAAATTAAGATGTATTGTTTGTGATTGGGTTTATGATGAGTATTTAGGCTCGCCAAAAGACGGCATAGAGCCAAAAACAAAATGGGAAGATGTACCTGAAGATTGGGTATGTCCTGATTGTGGCGCGACTAAGGAACAATTTGAGATGATCGAGATCTAAATACGATTATTTTTTTCATAAAAGCGACTCTAGTAAAATACGAAACTAACTTATTAAAATAAATAAAAACAAATGTCAAAAGTATTAATATTGCCAGGCGATGGCATTGGGCAAGAAATTGTCGCCCAGGCACTTAAAGTGATTAAACACCTTAACGAAAATAATGATCTAGATATGGAATTAGTCGATGGCTTGGTCGGTGGCACGGCCTATGATGAAACCGGATCGCCCTTACCACAAGCGACATTGGATGCTGCGCGTGAATGTGACTCTATCTTGCTAGGTGCGGTGGGCGGCTATCAATGGGAAGCATTAGAGCGCGACCTTCGACCAGAGCGTGGCCTTTTAGGCTTACGCGCAGAAATGGATTTATTTTCAAACTTGCGTCCAGCCATTTTGTACCCCCAATTAGCCAGCGCTTCAACCCTTAAAGAAGATGTTGTTTCAGGGTTAGATTTGATGATTGTGCGAGAATTAGTCTCAGGTATTTATTTTGGACAGCCGCGCGGCATTGAAATTCGAGATGGTGAGCGCTATGGTTTTAATAGCGCCACTTATTATGAGTCTGAGATTCGCCGCATTGGACACTCAGCGTTCAAAATTGCACAAAAGCGTGACAAGCGCGTGTGTTCAGTTGACAAGGCCAATGTGTTAGAGGTGTGCGAGTTATGGCGCGATGTCATGGAGGAAGTGGCTAAAGATTATCCAGATGTTGAGCTTTCTCACATGTATGTGGACAATGCAGCCATGCAACTGGTTAAGGCGCCTAAGCAATTTGATGTGATGGTAACCTCCAATTTATTTGGCGATGTGCTGTCTGATTGCGCCGCCATGCTGACCGGTTCAATCGGCATGCTGCCCTCCGCCTCTTTAAACAAAGACGGCTTTGGTATGTATGAGCCGATTCACGGCTCTGCACCTGATATTGCTGGTCAAGATGTTGCCAATCCTTTAGCCACTATTTTGTCAGTGTCAATGATGCTGCGCTATTCACTTAATCAAGTGGCCTTAGCAGACAAAATTAACGCAGCGGTTAATACCGTGCTTGATCAAGGCTATCGCACGGCAGATATCGCTGCCCAGGGCGACACCGTGGTTGGCACCAATCAAATGGGCGACCTGGTGGTTGCCGCCTTGCAGGGTTAGAATATGGATATTATCGTTTACTCCACCAACACCTGTCCAATTTGCGTTAAAACCAAAACGCTATTAGATAAATGGAACTTGCCGTTTGAGCAAAAAATGATCGACGAAGATCGCGCGCTGATGGTGGAGTTTTCTCGCGTCACAGATGGCGCCAGAATGGTGCCACAAATTATCATTGACGGCAAGCATATTGGTGGTTTTAGTGATTTAACCGAGCTTCACATGGACGGTTTTTTCGACTAAATAAGGTTGACGATCTTTTTAATTTCGACATAGGCTTTGCACCCCTCAAGGGGGTATTGAAAAGAACCTATGTCGAAT
>DQNX01000071.1 GCA_015658965.1 Gammaproteobacteria bacterium | reverse complement strand
TGAAAAATAGCGTTTTTTACGGGCATTTTCTTCAATGTTAGATTCATTTTCGATGAATATATCAAAAACTGAGTAAGGAATATTTAATTTTTGACACAAATCTTTACAAAATTCACCCCATTCAGTACTATGTTTTGACAAGTGATGATTACAATGAACAGCGCGCAGGTTGTCAGGGTAGTGCGCATAAAGATAATGAAGCAGTACGACAGAATCAATGCCGCCGCTTAAGGCGATGATGAGTTTTTTACCCTCAAGGAAGGGGTCTTTATTCTTTAAATTTTCCAAAGCTTAGTAGTTTTTCTGCTCGAGCTTGTACCAACTGATCAGTGGTCATTTTGTCCACTACTTGCAGTTGTTTTTTTAGCGCATTTTTAAGCAATTTACGTGCTTTATCAGGATCACGATGGATGCCACCGAGTGGCTCGTCAATAATGATATCAATTAAGCCATTTTTTTTAAGATGCTTGCTGGTGAGTTTGAGCGATTCAGCAGCAACGCTAGCTTTGGTGACATCTTTGTATAGGATAGAGGCACAACCTTCTGGTGAAATGACCGAGTAAATAGAATATTCAAACATCATCATGATATCCGCCACACCAATCGCCAGTGCGCCACCTGAGCCACCTTCGCCAATAACCACCGAAATAATAGGGGTGGCGAGTGTGGACATCTCGAAGAGGTTTTTAGCAATAGCTTCGGATTGACCGCGCTCTTCAGCGCCAATACCGGGATAAGCGCCTGGGGTGTCGATAAAGGTAATGACAGGCAGGTTGAATTTTTCAGCCATTTTCATTAGGCGCAATGCTTTTCGGTAGCCTTCTGGACGTGGCATACCAAAGTTGTACTTGAGTTTTTCTTTGGTTGAGCGGCCTTTTTGTTGGCCAATAAATATAACGGATTGACCATCAAGTTTGGCAATACCACCAATAATGGCGTGATCGTCGCCATAAGCTCGGTCGCCATGCAGTTCGGTAAATTCTTCAAACACGGTATCGATATAATCAAGCGTGTATAAGCGTTTTGGATGACGCGCCAGTTGGGCAACTTGCCAATCCGATAATGAAGAAAATATTCTTTTAGTCAGTGCGACGCTTTTTACTTTTAACGCTTCCAATTCTTCAACAATATCGGCCTGTTCTTTAATATTGCCAAGTGCAGCAATCTTGCCTTCCAGGTCAGCAATGGGTTGTTCAAAATCAAGGTAATCCAAGTTCATATTGCGTTAAATTTATATTAATAATATTGGAAATTATAGCAGATGGACTTACTCACACTACGCTCTTTAGGCTTATGACACAGAGTGTTATGAAAAGCACTCTCCCGGTATTGTTTGGATATATACCACTAGGAATGGCGTTTGGAATGTTGTTTCAAGATTTGGGCTATCCTTGGTATTTGGCTACATTAATGGCATTTTTTGTTTATGCCGGTACAGCACAATTTATGATTATTGGGTTATTGGCCGCAGGTGTCAGCTTAACTGAAATTGCTATGGCTACTTTCTTGATAAATTCTAGGCATCTATTTTATGGTTTATCTATGCTGAATAATTATGGAAATTGGGGGTTAAGAAAAGTGTATCTTGCGTTTGGACTTACTGATGAAACCTATTCTTTAGTGACAACGATTAATCCAGAGGATAACGCTAAAAAAGAGCGCCAATATTTTCTTATAACCGCTCTAAATCATAGTTATTGGGTTATTAGTTGTACATTGGGCGCTGTAATTGGAGAGTCTTTCAATGTTCATACGCAAGGGATGGAATTTACCTTAACAGCCTTATTTATTGTTTTGGTTATAGAGCAGTGGAAGAAGATAAAGCGTTTATTGCCCTTTGTTATTGCAATTATATCTTCAGCAGTTGCTTTGTATTTATTTGCAGAACAAATGCTGCTAAGTAGTATTGCGCTATCTGTAACCTTGTTGATAACAAACAACCTAATTAAAAAACTGCATGAGTAATACAGAATACATTTTGACAGTTGTTTTGGTCATGACAATAGCGACATTCGCAACAAGAATTACACCCTTTATCTTTTTTCGTAACCATAGTCAACACCCGACCATGCGTTATATTGCCAAATATATGCCACCAATGATTATGAGTATTTTGGTGGTTTATGTGTTGAAAGATATAGATTTAACCGCCGATACTGGGCTTTATACTGTGGCAGCTGTACTGTTGACAGTTACAGTGCATTTATGGAAATCTAATCCATTGTTAAGCATTCTCTCAGGCACGCTCTTGTACATGTTCTTGCTGCAAATGTAGGTATATAATCAGTCTTTTGAATGCCGCGTAAATATTAGCAATCGTTGACTTGAACTTGTTAGTCGGCATTAGTCTGATCAACATCATAAGGTTAAAATTAAAGCATTATTCACCAGTTCAAATTTGAATCAATGGGCAGCTGTTTTGATGATTATTTATATTTATGCAAAGGTCTCTTAGAATATAATGAAATTAATTGTGGTAATATGAATTTATGAAACTAATTGAAGTAAAAAAATGGATGTAATTTATTGGTTAATACCGAGTATGATTTTTGTCGGCGTGGTGCTGGCAATCCTTTTAATGATGGGGATTAAGAGCGGGCAATATGACGATTTAGAAGGCGAAGGTCAGCGTATTTTGTTTGATGAAGATGATGAGGATTTTAAGCCTAAAAAAATCTTAAATAAGACTTGACACACGGCTGTATTTATTGAAAATTCGCACTTAGAACATAGAAGAATAATAAAGAGGAAAAGAAGATGGCAAAAAGTATTATTGACGGCCTGTTTGGCAAATCACCAATCAGTCCATTACAACGGCATATGACTAGGGTGCATTCGTGTGTTTCAGAGCTTAAAGGCTTTATGGTTGCTATCCATGAACAAAACTGGGATAAGGCCGAACAAATTAGAAGCCAAATCGGCACCAAAGAGGGTGAAGCGGACATCCTGAAGAAGAAATTACGCTTAAGTCTGCCATCAACTTTTATGATGCCATTTTCACGCCGTGATTTACTTGATTTATTGCTTATTCAAGACTCTATTGCCAACACCACTAAAGATGTTTCTGGTTTGATGATTAACCGTAAGATGACACTACCAAATGAAATTTTCGATGATATTATTGAGCTCACTGACGTCTGTATTAAGACTTCAGCCGCCGCATTAAAGGCAGTCAATGAACTAGACGAATTGTTAGAAACTGCATTTGGCTCTCGTGAGCGTAAAGTGGTTGGCTCTATTATTGGTGAGATTAATGACCTTGAAAGTAAGTCAGATAAGATCCAGCATGTCATTCGTACCAAGTTATTTCCACTTGAGTCAGACCTTCCGCCAGTCGATGTGATATTTTATTATCGTGCTGTTGAATGGCTGGGCGAGTTGGCAGATTCGGCTCAAAAAGTCGGTTCTCGATTAGAAATACTACTTGCTAAGTAAGGAAAAATCATGGAAATTATTGCACAGTATGGTGATATATTATTAGTTTTAGCGGTTGCATTTGGTTTGTTTATGGCTTGGGGTGTCGGCGCAAATGATGTGGCCAATGCCATGGGTACCTCGGTAGGCTCAGGGGCTATCACCATTAAGCAAGCGATCATTATCGCTGTTATTTTTGAATTTGCTGGTGCTATTTTGGCGGGTGGCGAAGTAACAGCGACGATTCGTAAAGGTATTTTGGATGCAAATATTTTTGCTGACAGCCCACATTTATTGGTTTATGGTATGTTGGCATCGTTGCTAGCAGCGGGTACTTGGCTGATGATTGCCTCAAACTTGGGTTGGCCAGTATCAACCACACACTCCATCGTCGGCGCAATCGTGGGTTTTGGTGCGGTTGGTGTGGGGGTTGATGCCGTTGCTTGGGACAAGGTAGGTAATATTGCCATGAGCTGGGTGGTGTCTCCATTGTTGGCAGGAATAATTGCTTTTACGTTGTTTAGAAGCCTGCAAAATCTGATTATTGACACAGACGATCCCTTTGACAATGCTAAGAAATATGTGCCTTATTATATGTTTTTAGTCGGTTTTATTATTTCCTTGGTTACAATTTTTAAAGGCCTCAAGCATGTTGGTTTAAGTTTTGATTTAGGTACCAGCTACCTACTGGCGATAGGTTTTGGTCTGTTGGTTACACTTGTAGGCACCATTATTATTCGACGTATTCAAGTCGATCCTAAAGAAAATAAAGATTTTCACTTTACTTCTATGGAAAGAATTTTCAGCGTGTTGATGATTATTACTGCTGCAGCCATGGCTTTTGCTCACGGCTCAAACGATGTGGCAAATGCCATTGGCCCACTAGCTGCAATTTATGGTGTAATTGATAGTGGTGGACTAATTGGCTCTAAGAGTGTGTTACCGGTTTGGGTGTTGTTGGTTGGTGGTGGTGGTATCGTTTTTGGTTTGGTAACTTATGGGCACAAAGTCATTGCCACAGTCGGTACGGGTATTACTCAGCTGACCCCATCACGTGGCTTTGCGGCAACGCTAGCTGCGGCTGCCACAGTTGTTATTGCATCGGGTACAGGCTTACCAGTTTCGACCACTCAGGTGTTGGTAGGTGCGGTACTTGGTGTGGGTTTGGCCCGTGGTTTAGCAGCACTTGACACACGAGTGATTAACAAAATATTTTTATCATGGTTGATTACATTGCCCGCAGGCGCAATTATGTCAATCGTATTTTTCTTTATGCTAAAAGGCATATTTGGAGCGTAAATTATGACGTTAGAAGAAGTTCAAGCAAAGCTTGAGATTGGTGTTGAAGGCTCAACGGTTACCATGCAAGGCGATGGCTGTAATTGTTCCACCCTAGTGGTCTCATCTATTTTTGAAGGCATGCCATTATTGGCCAGACAAAAAATGGTGTTGGCAGCAGTGCGTGAGAATATTGACAGCGGTGAGCTACATGCTCTGAGTATTAAAGCCAGAACACCAGCAGAAAACAGCTAGACTTTATTCATTTTCATGTGTGGCAAGCACATGCACTTGGTTGTCAAAATCAATTGCAATGCTTATATTGATAGGTCTACAGCAAACTGAGCAGTCTTCAATATAGTTTTGATCCGAAGTTGAGCAATCAACATCTATTTCAACAATTTCTCCACAATAGGGGCAATCAATCGAATGTGTTTGTAACTCATTCATCGATTTTTCTATTTTTTAAATCTTGCATAACCGCTTTACGCATTGAATCTGAATAATTAATCCAATGGGTGATTTCATCGCTATGACGTTTACAGCCAACACAATAGTTGTTTTTGTTGTACTTGCAAATATCCACACAAGGTGTTTCAATGATTTGATTTTGGCTCATTAGCTCATTATAGATTGAGCCTGTACTATTGGGTGCAGTGAATGTAAAATACGCACCTTCATTTAAATAAAATTATATTATGGGTTTTACAAAATTAGGCTTATCAGATGCCATCTTAGAGGCCGTTAAAAAGCAAGGCTACGACACCCCTTCTCCCATTCAAGAAAAATCCATTCCTTTAATTTTAGAGGGTAAAGATGTGATGGCTGCCGCGCAGACAGGCACAGGTAAAACCGCTGGATTCACCTTGCCAATCTTGCAGTTATTGTCACAAGGTCAGCCAACAACATCAAACCAAGTACGCACCCTTATCCTTACCCCAACACGCGAATTAGCCGCCCAAGTGCAAGACAGTGTTGCCACTTATGGTAAGCACTTGCCACTTAAATCAGCGGTGGTTTTTGGTGGTGTAAAGATCAATCCACAAATGAAAAAACTGCGAGGTGGTGTGGATATTTTAGTCGCTACGCCAGGGCGTTTAATCGACTTATATTCTCAAAATGCCGTTAAATTTGACCAGCTAGAAATCATTGTATTTGATGAAGCTGATAGAATGCTGGATATGGGCTTCCTCCCCGACATTAAACGAATTTTAAAAATCTTGCCAGCTAAAAGACAAACGCTGATGTTTTCAGCAACGTTTTCTGACGAGATTAGAAAATTGGCAAAATCAATGGTTCGCAACCCAGTTGAAATTTCCACAACGCCGCGCAACACCACAGTTAAATCCGTTAAACAATGGGTTCATCCTGTGGATAAATCCAAAAAGCAAGCACTGTTAACCAAGCTGATTAAAGACCACGGCTGGTATCAAGTCTTGGTGTTTAGTCGTACCAAGCACGGCGCTAATCGCATTGCCACACAGTTGGGCAAAAAAGGCATCAGCGCATCAGCCATTCATGGCAATAAATCTCAAGCTGCGCGTACAAGAGCATTGGCCGATTTTAAAGCCGGTAAGGTGAATGTGTTGGTGGCAACGGATATTGCTGCTCGCGGTATTGATATTATTGATCTGCCACACGTGGTGAATTTTGATCTACCGCACGTGCCAGAGGATTATGTACACCGCATTGGTCGTACCGGTCGTGCGGGCTCTAAAGGCGAGGCTATTTCATTGGTGAGCGCCGATGAAGCCAAGCAATTATTTGAGATTGAAAGACTCATCCAAAATAAATTAGAGCGGATTATGGTCGATGATTTTACCCCAGATCATGACGTTCCAGAATCGGCGAAGAACATACGCCCGCCTAAAAACAAAAAACCGAAAAAGAACAACAGTCGTAACAAGCCTAGATACGGAAAAGACAGTGATTCTACGGGTAAAAAACCCAATAAAAAAAGAAGTTTTTGGGACAACAAACCCAAGAAAAAACCTCAAAAAAAATCGCCTAATACAGGGAAGTAATTATGAGCTGGTGGACAACAATTTTAGGCGGAACGCTTGGTTTTATGCTTGGCGGGCCGCTTGGCGCTATGCTTGGCGTGGCATTTGCGGGTAATTTTTCCAAAGGCAAGTCTAATTTTGGGGGCTTTGCTAAAGATTACCATGTTGGCGATCAGCAGCGCGTTCAGGCGGCATTTTTTAGTAGCTTATTTTCAGTTATGGGCTATATTGCCAAAGTTGATGGCAAAGTGTCACCGTCTGAAATACGATTAGCGCAGAAAATCATGCAGCACATGCAACTGGCAGATGACATGCAAAAAGTTGCCAAACAGTTATTTAACCAAGGCAAGCAAGCTGATTTTAATCTTGATGAAGTGCTGGAGCAATTTCGCATTGAAAGCCATGGGCGTACGCATTTGGTGCGCATGTTTTTGGAAATGCAAATTCAAGCAGCCTATGCCGATGGCGTACTCGACAATACAGAGCGCGAAGCCCTTAAATACATTACGCAAAAATTACATTTCTCACTGCAAGAATTAGACAGTCTAATCCAGCAATTTGCCGCCGCCAACCATGGTAGCGAGCTGTCAGCTGACGATGCATACGCAATACTCGGCGTTGATGAAACCCTATCAGACAAAGAACTAAAGCGCGCCTATCGCCGGTTATTAGCCCAGCATCACCCTGACAAATTAGTTGCCAAAGGCTTGCCAGAAGAAATGATGAAAATTGCCGAAGAAAAAACCAAAGAGATTATCAGTGCCTACGAGCTACTCAAAAAACAGCGCGGTATGCGCTAAATCAGACCAATCTAGGAAAAAATATGAAAATTAAATTAATTGCATTATGCGCCTTATTTTCTTTGTCACTTGCTGCTTCGGCAGGCTTATGGGAAAAGGTAACTATGATGGGCGCTGAAACACTCAAACCAAGTGCTGAATACTTAATCGAAACAGCTGGTTGGAATATCCGTGTGTATGAATGGATCCCCGCTGACAATCCAAATACGCGTTGCATGTTTGCCGCAGGATCACAAAAAGGCGGTGTTGCGTGTTATTCGGTTAATGACTAATTAATCGTTATGTCTCGTTTTGTAGTTGTTTCAATTATAGAGTCTATGATTTTTCCAGATTTTGGCGCTTTATATCAGCGTAAAGGTC
>DQNX01000081.1 GCA_015658965.1 Gammaproteobacteria bacterium | reverse complement strand
TATAGTTATTATGGAAATCGTTCTGGCTCTAAATTAGAAGCTAAATTAAATGGATCGATGAAGGATAAGGCAACACCTGAGGAGAATCTAAAATTTTTTAAATGGATACCTAATGGCTCTGATGAACAGACCTGGACAAAAACTATTAGCCCTATTGTTGAGGCGAAATGCTCAACATGTCATGCAAACATAGCCACCTTGCCAAATATTACTAAATATGAAGTAATTAAAGAGCTGACTGAAATAGACATGGGTGTTAATGTGGCAAACTTGACTCGTATTTCTCATATCCATATATTTGGTATTGCTTTTATATTCTTTTTTGTGGGCTTTATTTTCTCGTTTGCTATTGGATTTAGTCGCTGGTTAAAGGCATTACTTATTTTTACACCATTCGCCTTTTTACTGATTGATGTCAGTGCTTGGTGGCTAACACGTTTAGATCCTGCATTTGCATGGATGGTTATTGTTGGTGGTTTTGGCTATAGCCTTGCCTCTACTATCATGTTATCAACCTCACTTTACCAAATGTGGATCATGCCTTGGCGTGGAAAAAGTAGCCATGTCAACGCCTGGTTTGAATAATAAAGTATTAATCTAAATCTGCAATGAGAGATTAGCATGAAAAAATTGAATTTAGATAAGAATTTAGCGTGGACAACAGCATGTAAGCAAGTAGATCCTGAGCATGAATTCATAAAACAAATCAAGTTGGCATTTGGCGTCATCTTGGTTGACTGAATTAAATAAGGCGTGAATGCTGCTGTTATAAGGCTGAAATTAGTTCGTGCATGCTGATTAAACCACCATCACCATCACCAGCCAGTCATCCAGCTAGAGTACCTGCGATAGTGATCACCTTTACCTACTGTTGCAATTTTCATTTATCCCCCGTTTAATTAATCAGATTATGAATTAGTATTACTCTAGTTTAATTGTGTGTCTAGCAAATTCATATCATTTGAGTTGATGTGAATTTGATTGTAGCGTGGAATTAAAGTCGATCTAAATTTCCTAAGAGGAAAATAGCATGATGGATTAACTATGAAGATTGATCTATTTTTTTTTATTATATATTTTTAGATATACGGTTGAAAATTTTCAATCTTGATTGTTGCGTAACATAGCGTCCATCTTCATCTGGACCTCTCCGAGTTCGCGAAGTAGCTCTAGTGTTTTATGGGCTTCGGCTTCATCAATACGACTCATAGCAAAACCAAGATTAACCAATGCCCATTCACCGACACAGGATTCCACTGGATGATCTGCATCAACTAAAAAAGCAACGTTAATTTCATGTTTTTTACCATTCACCTCAATCATTGCTAAATTGGTTTCTGGATTGCTTATTTCGACGATCTTTCTTGGAATACCTACACACATAATTTGCCTTGGAATGAAACATAATATAAATTAGAAAATATATGAAACTAAGTGTTTATATATTTTATCCATGATTATATCACTGCACTCTAACCTTGTGAGTATTGTTGAGATAGTGATTTTTTTGATTAAACATAATAGAAATTAAGATAACTCAATTAATAGCGCATCCATACTGGTTTTAGCATCGCCGAACAGCATTCGAGTATTTTCTTTGGTAAATAACGGATTCTCAATACCTGAATAACCCGTTGACATGCCACGCTTAAGTACAATGGTTGTTTTACTATGCCAAACTTCAAGTACCGGCATACCTGCAATAGGGCTATCCGGGTCATCCAATGCAGCAGGGTTAACCGTATCATTGGCGCCAATTACAATAGTGACATCGATATTTGCAAAATCATCATTTACCTCTTCCATTTCAAATACAGCGTCGTAGGGAATCTTTGCTTCTGCTAATAAGACATTCATATGACCAGGCATACGACCTGCAACTGGGTGAATGCCAAAACGCACATTTACTCCTCTACTCATCAGTAGTTGGGTAATACCAGAGACTGCATGTTGCGCATGTGCCACTGCCATGCCGTAACCCGGCACAATCATTACTTTTTTTGCTTGTTGTAATAATGCTGCGGCAGTAGCGATGTCTATACTAATAACTTCCCCGTCATTATTCAAAGCACTACTTTGAGATGTTTTTGTAGTGCCATACCCACCTGTAATGACACTAATAAAGTTTCGATTCATTGCCTTGCAAATAATGTAGCTTAAAATTGCGCCACTACTACCCACTAAAGCTCCAACAATAATTAACAAATCATTGGACAACATAAACCCAGTTGCAGCAGCAGCCCAACCAGAATAACTATTTAACATTGAGATTACAACAGGCATATCAGCACCACCGATTGCGATCACCATATGTATACCGTAAATTATTCCTATAGCGGTCATTATATAAAGAGCTATATAGGCTGATTCTGGTGATGCTGGCGCTACAAACAGCCATCCTAAAAACAAGGTAGCCGCAAATAAAAGCAAATTTAAAGCATGACGACCTGGCAACAACAAGGGCTTGCCATTAAGAATGGCACTGAGTTTACCAAAAGCAATAATAGAGCCTGAAAAAGTCAAAGCACCAATGTAAATGCTCAAATAAACTTCTATATCATGAATGGTTTTTTCAGTACCACTATAGTGAATACTGGTATCCATATAATTACTGTACCCAATTAATACGGCCGCCAAACCAACCGAGCTATGTAATATTGCAACAAGTTGAGGCATTTGGACCATTTGCACACGTGCAGCAACAATCAGGCCTAGCAACGAACCAATCGCCATGGTAATTACAATCATTAAATAATTGGTAACTGAGCTATTTAATACCGTTGCCGCAACTGCGAGAGCCATTCCTAAAACACCATATAATATTCCTTTGCGTGCACTTTCATGACTGCTCAGGCCGCCCAAGGCAAGAATAAAGAGGATGGCTGCACCGAGATAAGTTGCGGTAATGAGGTTTTCAGACATAAAATATCCTTAAATTATTTAGTAAACATCTTGAGCATACGATGAGTGACAG
>DQNX01000026.1 GCA_015658965.1 Gammaproteobacteria bacterium | reverse complement strand
TGACTTCGAAGGCATTATGGACGGTAAAGAATTTGATGGCGGTAAATCAACTGACTTCCAACTGATTTTGGGCAAAGGCACAATGATGAAGGGCTTTGAAGATGGTTTAACTGATATTGCAGCGGACAAATCAATCAGTTTGGATTTAACCTTCCCTAAAGATTATCATGCACCGCAGTTAGCAGGCAAAGCAGTAACTTTTGAAATAACAGTGACAGATGTGGCTTCACCTAAGGCGCCAAAATTAGACAATAATTTTGCTGAGAAATTCGGCGAAAAAGACATGGATGCTTTGAAAAAAGGCATGAAAGAGCAAATGCGTGTCGAGATTGACAACCGTTTGGCTGAAGAGAATAAAAACGCAGTGTTTGATGCATTATTGGCAGACAACGATTTCACTGTACCACAAGGCAGTATTGACAGTGAAGCACAAAACTTACTTCAAGAAATGCAAGAGCGTATGCAACAACAAGGCATGCAGCCTCCTCAGGGTGACTTAGAAGCTTCTACATTTAATACAGAGGCAGAGCGTCGCGTTAAGTTGGGCTTGTTGATTAATGCAGTTGCTAACGATCTTAATCTGACTGCGAGCAAAGATCAGTTGGATGCTAAGTTGGTGGAAATGTCGAAGATGTATGGCGAAAATTCACAAGAAATGATAGACTACTACAACGAAGACCCAACAAGACTCACGCATGTTGAGTTATTGGTGGTAGAAAAAATGGCACAAGAGGCTGTTTTAGAAAAGGCAACCGTGACGGTTACAAACAAAAAATTTCAGGAAGTAACAAAACAAATATAAATGACAATACAAAATCTAAATCAAATCCCAATGGTGGTGGAACAATCTGCCAGAGGTGAACGCGCTTATGATATTTATTCCCGACTTTTAAAAGAACGGGTCATTTTTTTGGTGGGTCCAGTTGAAGACTATATGGCCAATGTAATCGTAGCTCAATTGCTATTTTTAGAATCTGAAAATCCGGATAAAGACATTCATTTATATATTAATTCACCGGGTGGATCGGTTTCTGCAGGTTTGGCAATTTATGACACCATGCAATTTATCAAGCCCGATGTATCGACTTTGTGTATTGGCCAAGCGGCAAGTATGGGTGCTTTATTATTAACCGCAGGCGCCAAAGACAAGCGCTTTGCATTACCTAATGCCAGAATGATGATTCATCAACCTTTAGGTGGTTTTTCGGGTCAAGCCAGCGATATTCATATTCACGCGCAAGAAATCTTAAAGGTAAGAGAAAAACTAAATAATATTCTCAAATTACACACGGGTCAAACCGTTAAGACCATCGAAAAAGATACTGATAGAGATAATTTTATGTCAGCTAATGAGGCCGCAGAATACAGTCTAATTGACAAAGTACTTACACAACGTTAAGGAGTTTTAACGCATGGCAGCAGATATTGAAGGGCTTAATTGTTCGTTTTGTGGTAAATCCAAATCTGAAGTTGATCGCCTAATTGCGGGTCCAGGTGTTTATATTTGTAAC
>DQNX01000140.1 GCA_015658965.1 Gammaproteobacteria bacterium | reverse complement strand
TTTCTGAAATGATAACAGTGCCTTGATTGTGTGACTTTTGTAAAATTTTTTTCACAGTCATGCAAGTATAGTCACCCTGTCGTGTAACAAATTTCATGCGTTTTGTTACATTGAAACACTCATTTTCAGTGACGCTGATTTTCTTTTGATCGAGCGCTAAGAGCAGGGTAAAGGGCTTCATGGTAGAGCCAGGCTCTATCTTGTCAGACAAGACACGGTTACGATAATGCTCTGCCTTGTAGATGGTTCTGTCATTTGGGTCATCGGCTGGATAATTAACCATGGCCAACACCTCTCCGTTGGGCGCCAAGATAATAGCCGAGCCTGAATCTGCCTGATGTTTTTCAACTGATTTTTTAATCGCAGCATAGGCATGATATTGAATCCCTGCATCAATGGTGAGCGCAATGTTTTGCCCATGTTCAAGCTTACTAACAATTATAGGATTGAAGTAGGAGCCTTGTGAATCTTGGTTGAGGCTGAGTTGGGTTATCCCATTTTTGCCTGATAAGGTTGCTTCGAATTCACCCTCAATACCGCCAACCCCCTGTTTGTCGTGATTAACCCTTCCAAGTAAAGGCGCTAATGAGGCTGATTTTGGATAATAACGCTGTGTTTCTGTTTGAAGTCTAACCCCGCTAATTTTTTGCCTCTGACAGATTTCAACTATTCTGTCAGTCGCTTGTGATTCTGTGAGCTGTGCAAATATCAAAGCTTTGTCCAGTAAACTAACTTTGTCTTTTATTGATTTATTAGTGCAAATTTTCAATTTTATTTTTTTCAGTTCACTAATATTTTTCAAAATAGGATCGGTTAATGGCAAATCTTTTCTGATGATCAAATTTTTTCTACCTGCTTGCCTGCTTAGTTTCTTTTCAATGGCTGAGCGTAATTCATTTTCTGGCATCAATAATGCTTCAGCTAATTTTGGAATAAAGGCGGTTTGCACTTGGGTTGGATCTAAGTTGACGCGTTTTAAAATACGGCTAGAAGCAAGAATATCACCGTTTCTATCGACGATATCACCACGATAGGCCTTACTTTTAAACAGTTTGTTTGCTTGTAAGCTGGCTTTTTCTTGAATACTGATTGGATCTGCATTCTCTTGCTTGATGGTGATTTGGTTGATGGTGAGAATTCTAAAGCCAAACCCCAGTAAAAATAAAACAAAAATATACTTAATAACGCCTTGGCGATACCAGTAGTTTTGCACTCTTGTGGATGTGATGACTCTGGCGCGTTTTTTTGTCATAATAACAAGGTCAGAATTTTGTCTGGATCAACGGGTTTCATTTGTAAATCATTCAGGGCTACGTTTTTAATCTGCGCACCACTAATTTTTTCTGAATGCTCGCTTAACAGTTGCTTTCTCATGGCCATTATTTGTTGATTTTTATTTTTTACTACACCGGATTGTTTATGTAAAAGGTAACCTTGGTGGTGCCAAATAATCGTATAAAAAGACAAAACAATAATCGCCAGTCCTAATGCCGTATTAATTAGAGTGATGCGGCTCAACATTTTTCTAATACCAAAGTGGTTCGCTGTGCAATTCTCAATAGCGCACTTCTTGAGCGCTTATTAACCCTGACCTCATCTTTACTGGCAAACTGCTTGCCCATTTTTTTAAATAGCGTTTGTTGGATGCCACTGTCCATCACAGGTAGGCCTTTAGGCAGTTGCTTTTGTTTAGAATTGTTGTGTATGAATTGCTTAACAATACGATCTTCAATGGAATGAAAGCTAATAACGCTAAGCCTTCCTTCGGGTGCTAATAAGTCAATCGTTTGATTTAGAGCTTCAGTTAGTTGCCCCAACTCTTGATTAATAAAGATTCGGATGGCTTGGAATGAGCGGGTTGCTGGGTGTTTATTTTTGTGCGACCTGACCACGCCAGCAATAATATTTGCCAGTTGTAAGGTGGTTGTAATTGCTTGCTCTTGTTGGTACCTTTTAATGGCGCTGGCAATGTGTCGGCTTCTTTTTTCTTCGCCAAATTTATAAATGACATCGGCAATTTCAGCCTCGTCTGCTTGCGCTAGCCACTGTGCTGCACTGATGCCACTGGTTTGATCCATACGCATGTCAAGCGGGCCTTGTGCATTAAAACTAAAACCTCGATCGGCATTGTCCAATTGTGGGGATGAGACCCCAAGATCCATTAAGATACCATCAATTTTTCCAGACAAATTGTGCTCATTGAGTATTTTCCCCATATGGGTGAAGGCACTGTGAATAACCAAGAGTCGATCGTCATTAAAGTTCTCTTGAGCAAATTCAACCGCATGAATGTCTTGATCAAAGGCAATGACGCTACCTGAAGCGTCTAGTTTGTCTAGGATGGCTTGCGTATGTCCACCTCGACCAAAAGTGGCATCAATGTAAATACCGCCATTTTTTATGTTTAACCCTTCGATGGATTCATCGAGCATCACAGATTGGTGATGGTTTGAGGTTATTGACATAGTCTGATCTCTTATAGTGCCAGTTGAGTAATTTCCATTGGAATCTCTTCTTTCTTACTCAATGAGTCAAGGTTGTTAATGTGTTTGTGCCAAGCGTCTTCATCCCACAGTTCGAAGTTGTGACCTTGACCACTTAGAATTAATTTCTTATTTAATTTGGCGTATTCTCTTAGCGTTGATGGAATTAGAATACGAGACGCCTTGTCGAGATCGCAATCAGTCGCATGACCAATGAGTTTACGTTTTAAGCGTTTAGTGTGAATGTTAAGTGAGGGCAACGCACTCACTTTACGTTCAAGATTTTGCCAATCACCCAAAGGGTAAAGTAGCAAACAGTTGTCGTCTGGGTGAATACTCAGCACCATTTGTCCGCCGCAGATCTTATCGATTTGCGCCTGATGACGCGTTGGAATTTTTAACCTTCCTTTTGCGTCAATGGCTAAACTGTGCACCCCCCTGAACATTTTCTCTTCCCCAAGATTTTATGTTGATTAAGCAACGGCAACAAAGCTGATTGCTAAGATAATTGCCGATGATCCGTAAATAATTGTTTGTAAAGTTGCTTCCATTTTCATCCCTTTTCGTGTTGATTAAATTATTAACTCTTCAAGTCAATAAAGTACATTTTATACCACTTTATACCACTTTAAAACACTTTATCTTAAATTGTGCCAAATAAATCCCAATAAAAATTTTTAAAATTATTGAAATGCGATAAATCCCAGTGTTTAAAAGACTTATAGAGACATTGTTTTGATAAAAAACTGGTCTTTTAAGGCTGAAAATACCGGTTTTTAGCCGATTTATGATCGATTTATCAGAAAAAGTCTAATTATTATGTTGCGTTATAAAAATTTAGCAAATAATGCAAATGCGATAAAAATTCAACCAATCAATCAATTATTTAATAAGTCAGTTAGTCAAAGCGTTATTTGATATGATGGTAATTATAAAGGCTTGATACTAAAGGAAATAAAATGAAATTAATTTACAGCTTACGAGGTTTGGTTAATTACTTTTTTTATCGTTGGATTGTGCGACCGATTATTTTTCTATGGGAAGCTGAAGAGGCGCACAACAAACTCAAGCAGTTTGGTTTATTATTTACCGCCAATCCAATAGGTAAACGTATTTTA
>DQNX01000113.1 GCA_015658965.1 Gammaproteobacteria bacterium | reverse complement strand
TAATCAAACCGGGCGAGCGTATTGCTATTGATGGGACAGTTCGTTTAGGTTCTGGCGAGGTTGATGAGTCATTGTTGAGTGGAGAATCAATGCCAATAAGTAAGCGTGTAAATGACGATGTATTTGCTGGCACGCTTAATATTAATGGCAGTTTTGAGGTTGAAGTTACACAGCTAAGCAAGCAATCAGCACTCGCTCAGATTGTTGATTTAGTAGAGAATACTCGAGCCAGCAAAAGTCGTATTGTTTGCACGATTGATCGCATCATCCCTTATTTTGTTTGGACCACCTTGTTACTGGCCAGCGCAACATTTATTTATTGGTCGAACGTTGATTTCGATTTGGCATTGCTCAGTGCAACCAGTGTGTTGATTATCACTTGTCCCTGCGCCTTTGGATTGGCCACACCGATGAGCATTGCCGTTGCCAGTGGGGCGGCGGCAAAACGCAATATACTCATTAAAAACGGAGATGCGTTTGAGGTATTAAGCAAAGTCAAACACGTGGTATTTGATAAAACCGGCACACTAACTTTGGGTTTGCCTCAAGTAGGTAAGGTGATTAGTGAGATGGACCACAATGCGCTACTTAGCATCATCAGTGCCATTGAAAAGCATTCTGAACACCCTTTGGCTAGAGCGATTGTTCACCATGCTATTGAGGCAGACATAGATAAAACCGCCAGCGAATTTAAAATTTCCCCAGGTTTGGGGGTATCTGCGATTGTTGATGAGAAGCGTTATTGGGTGGGCAGTCTGCGCTACCTGTCAGATCGTAATGACATTGGCCTAATCGAGCAAGCCAACGCCTTAGAGCAGCAAGGCCATAGCTGTGTTTGGTGTGCCGACGAACAAACCCTTTTGGGTTTTATAACACTGAGTGATCTCATTAAAGAGGATGCGGAAGCAGTGGTTACTCAGTTGCAAGCCATGGGAAAAACCATTACCATGCTCAGTGGCGACAGCAACCAAGTAGCAGCATCGGTTGCTCAAACCGTGGGCATTGAACAAGTGATTGCTGGCGTATTGCCAAACGATAAAGCCAAACACATTAAAACCCTGCAGCAAGATGGCTTGGTGTTGATGGTGGGCGATGGTATTAACGATGCGCCGGCACTCACGCAAGCAGATGCCAGTATTGCGATTGGATCAGGGGCTGATGTGTCCGTTGCCAGTGCTGATATGGTGGTTTTAAAGACAACACTCATGCCCATTGTTGAGGCTGTTGAGCTCTCAAAACGTACGCAAAATACCATTAAGCAAAACATTATTTTTGCCCTATCTTATAACGCTCTGATGGTGCCGTTAGCAATGATGGCCAAGGTCACCCCATTATTTGCCGCGATTGTGATGCCGATCAGCTCAATCATTGTGATTGCTAATGCAGCAAGATTGAGAAAAAAATAAGCACTATTTGATAAGAATAGTATATAATTCACCCTCTTTGAGATTTACATAAATATTATAGACATGAAAACAGATATCCACCCTAATTACGACGTTGTTAAAGTTGTGTGTTCTTGCGGCAATACTTTTGAGTCACGCTCAACAATTGGTAAAGAACAATTAAACCTAGATGTATGTTCTAGCTGCCACCCTTTTTACACAGGTAAGCAGAAAATTATGGACAGTGCCGGTCGTGTTGAGAAATTTAAATCTCGTTACGCTGCATTCAAGCGATAAGCGTCCAACATTTAATAAAAAAGCCACTTATGTGGCTTTTTTTATGTCCGATTATATTAGCGTTTAGGGCAAAAATCGTTATAATCATTGCACTATTAATTTTTTAATTTAAGACTATGTCATTCGACTATATTAATGCTCTATTAAAGCAACCCACATCACGCACGCCTATATGGGTAATGCGCCAAGCGGGCCGTTATTTACCTGAATATCGAGCCACTCGAAAAAAAGCCGGTGACTTTATGAGTTTGTGTAAGAATCCACAGCTTGCTTGCGAAGTTACCCTGCAACCGATGGATCGATTTGATCTTGATGCGGCTATTTTGTTTTCTGACATTTTAACCATTCCTGATGCAATGGGCTTGGGCTTGTATTTTAGTGAAGGTGAGGGTCCAAAATTTGAAAGACCGATTCAAACCTTGGCAGATATTGAGGCCATCCCATCAGAGGTTAACAACGAGCTAACTTATGTGTTTGACGCCGTGTCCACGATTAAAACGGCCTTGGGCACACGCGCGCCACTGATTGGCTTTAGTGGCAGCCCTTGGACATTAGCCACCTATATGATTGAGGGTGGCAGCAGTAAAACATTTGCCAAAACCAAAGCAATGTTGTTTAACGATCCACAAATGCTGCATTTATTATTAGCCAAATTAGCCGACAGTGTTATTGCCTATTTAGATCAACAAGTGATCAGTGGCGCAGACAGCTTGATGGTTTTTGATACTTGGGGCGGCGTACTTTCCAAGGCGAATTATTTGGATTTTTCACTGAGCTATATGCAAAAAATTGTCAGTGGTATTAAGGCCAAACATCCCAATACGCCAATCACTTTATTTAGTAAAAATGGTGGTAAGCATTTAAGCGAAATTGCTAACACGGGTTGTGACGGTGTCGGTATTGACTGGACAGTAGAGCTGAGTGATGTTGAAGCGCAAATTGGCGACAAAGTAGCCATTCAAGGCAACCTAGATCCTGCGGTTATGTATGCCACACCTGAGATTGTTAGAGCAGAGGTGAAGAAAGTATTAAGCCAGTTTAAAGGTGACACAGGGCATATTTTTAATCTAGGTCACGGCATTACACCCGATGTTAATCCAGAAAACATGAAAGTCTTGGTAGATGCTGTGCACGAATTTAGCGCCAAATAAGCATGGCAAGATTAGCGCAAGTATTTTCTAATTTACCCGCAGGTCAAAAGGCATTTATTCCCTTTATCACAGCGGGTGATAGCGGACTTGATAACACTTTTGAGTTGATGCAAGTTTTGGTTGAAAATGGTGCCGATGTGATTGAACTTGGCGTGCCGTTTTCAGACCCAATGGCCGATGGCCCAATGATTGCTAAATCGCACGAACGTGCTGTGGCCGACGGGATAAGTTTGCACGACGTGCTAGATCTGGTTAAAAAGTTTCGACAAACCAACAATACAACCGCTGTGGTGCTGATGGGTTATCTTAACCCAATCGAGGTATTTGGCTATCAAGCCTTTGCTGATGAAGCAAGCAAAAGTGGTGTGGATGGCGTATTGGTGGTCGATATGCCACCAGAAGAAGCGCACGATTTAAAGCAGTGTTTAGACGGTGTGGACATTGATTTTATCTTTCTTGTGGCGCCAACCACAACCAATGATCGCCTAAAATCGTTAGCCACAATTGCCTCAGGGTTTGTTTATTTTGTTTCGCTTAAAGGCGTAACTGGCGCTGGCCATATTGATGTTGATGCCGTTAATGCTAATCTGGCCAGAATTCGCCAATTTATCGATTTACCGGTGGGCGTTGGCTTTGGTATTAAAGATGCAGCAACGGCTAAAGCAGTTTCAGCTTTAGCCGATGCGGTGATTGTTGGTTCGTCCTTAGTGTCATTTGTTGAGCAATATGCTACAGATAGGGATAAAATGTTAGCAAGTGTTGGTGATTTAGCTAGTGAAATATCACAAGCTATTAAATAACAAAATAAGGATTTATTATGAGTTGGCTAGAAAGAATCTTACCCTCCATTACCAATGTTGTAAAAAAGAACATTCCGGAGGGTTTGTGGAGCAAGTGTCCGAAGTGTGAGTCCACTTTGTACGAAGAGGAGCTCAAGCAACAAACTTATGTGTGTCCAATTTGTGACCATCATATGCGTATTTCTGCCAGAGTGCGTATTGAAAGTTTTTTAGATGTCGATGGCCAGCAAGAAATTGCCGAAAATTTAGTTGCCGTTGATCCGTTAAAGTTTAAAGATCAAAAGAAATATAAGGATCGCTATTCACAAGCGCAAAAAAACACCGGTGAGAAAGACGCATTGGTGGTTAAAAAAGGCACACTAAACGGCATGCCTGTCGTGGTGGCAGCGTTTGAATTTAAATTTATGGGCGGCTCGATGGGTTCGGTAGTGGGCGAAAAATTTGTGCGCGCCGCACAAGAAAGCATCCGTACCAATTCACCATTGATTTGCTTCTCAGCTTCGGGTGGTGCGCGTATGCAAGAAGGCTTGTTCTCCTTGATGCAGATGAGTAAAACCGCTTTGATTTTAAAGCTGCTTAGTAACAAAAAAATTCCATTTTTCTCTGTCTTAACCGACCCAACCATGGGGGGTGTATCGGCCAGTTTTGCGATGTTGGGCGATATTCATATTGCCGAACCGAACGCACTAATTGGTTTTGCCGGCCCTCGAGTGGTCGAGCAAACGGTGCGTGAAACTTTGCCTGAGGGCTTTCAACGCAGTGAATTTTTGCTTGAGAAAGGCGCTATCGATCTAATTGTACATCGCAAAGATTTGCGTAATAAAGTCCATCAATTATTACAAGCATTGCATGGCTAAATACAAACTGTTGTACAAACTCACTCACTCAAATGGCGCATTGGTTGACGAGTCTGGAAGCATGCCATTTGAATTTGAAATTGGTGATGGCCAACTCGACCCTTGCTTAGAATCTTGTATCGAAGAAGCCGTGGTTGGAAAGTCACAAACTTTTTTAATGACTTATGGTGAAGCGTTCGGCCCTATATATGATGAAGCCATTCAAGTAATGGATAGGGTTGAATTCCCAGCCAGCATTCAAATTGAGCTTGACGCCGCCGTTGAGTTTAAAACGCCAACAGGTGATTCGTATGTTGGTTGTATTGACAAGATTGAAGGCGATGATATTACCGTTAATTTTAATCATCCTTTGGCAGGAGCAGACGTGTCGTTCCAAGTAGAAATACTTGAGAAAAAAGAATGAAAGTTTTGTTGGCCAACCCGCGTGGGTTTTGTGCAGGTGTTGATCGTGCCATTGAAATTGTAGAACGCGCTATTGAGTTACACGGTGCACCTATCTATGTTCGTAATGAAGTGGTGCATAATAAATTTGTGGTGAGCGACCTTAAGGCTAAAGGCGCTATTTTTGTCAAAGAAATATCAGAGGTGCCTGCAGGTAAGGTGGTCATTTTTAGTGCGCACGGTGTTTCTCAAGCAGTACGCCAACAAGCAGGTGAGATCGGCGCAACGGTTTATGATGCGACTTGCCCGTTGGTAACCAAGGTGCATAAAGAAGTGGCACGTAAACAAAAACAAAATCACAAAGTCATTCTTATTGGTCATGAAGGTCACCCTGAAGTTGAGGGCACATTAGGTCAGTCAAACGAAGGTGAAAGCGTTGAATTGGTCGAGACGGTGGCTGATGTCGACAAGCTAGATTTGACTAACGAGCACTTGTCTTATACAACACAAACCACTTTATCGGTAGATGACACACAGCAAATTGTGAATGCATTGAAAGACAAATTTCCTGAGATTAAAGCACCGAAAAAAGACGATATTTGTTATGCCACACAAAACCGACAAGATGCAGTTAAAACCCTAATGCAAGACGCTGATGTACTACTGGTACTAGGCTCTTCTAACTCTTCTAATTCTAATCGTTTGCGAGAAATTGCCCAAAAAATGAAAAAAAAGGCCTATTTGATTGACGGTGCTAGTGAGATTGATCCTGTATGGTTACAAGGGGCAAACACCGTTGGTGTAACTGCTGGCGCATCTGCGCCTGAAGTATTGGTGCAAGAAGTGATTAACTATTTATATGATTACGGTGCAACTGAAGTTGTTGAAGTCAGCGGTGTGCAAGAAAATGTACACTTCCCCGTGCCCGAAACATTGAGATGATATAGACTCCTTTTAATGCCCCCTTGAGGCACACAAGGTCTATGTCAAAGTAAAAAATAAGGAGAAAAAATGTCAAAAACAGCGTTAATTTGTGGCTCTTATGCCTTTGATTCTATTATGGTCTTCCAAGACCGGTTTAAAAATCACATCTTGCCAGACAAAGTGCATATGTTGAATATTTCTTTTTTAGTGCCGACCCTGCGCAAAGAGTTTGGCGGCTGTGGCGGTAACATTGCTTATAACTTACACATGTTGGGTGCCAATTCTGTGCCGATGGCAACCGTGGGAGATGATTTCACACCATATATGAACTGGATGGAATCCCACCACATGAATACCACACACATGAAAGTCATCAGTGGTAGTTATACTGGCCAGGCATTTATCACCACAGATATGGATGATAATCAAATCACTGCTTTTCATCCGGGTGCGATGAGTGATTCTCACCAAAATAAAGTCAGTGATGTCAGTGTTGTAGATATCGGCATTGTTTCCCCAGATGGGCGTGATGGCATGATCGAGCACGCCAAACAGTTTGCGGATGCCAACATTCCTTTTATGTTTGATCCTGGCCAGGGTATGCCCATGTTTTCAGGTGAAGAGCTTATCACTTTTATAAAGCAAGCCGCTTATGTGGCTGTGAATGATTATGAATCACAATTGCTGCAAGACAAAACAGGGCTTGATGTGCAAACCATCGCTTCGATGGTGGATGCATTGATTATTACCAAAGGCGCTGAGGGTAGCGAAATTTATACTGGCGTTGAAGTCATTCATATTGAAGCAGTAAAGGCTGACGCAACACAAGATCCAACAGGCTGTGGTGATGCTTATCGTGCAGGTTTATTGTTTGGGTTGATGAATGATATGGATTGGAAAACCACGGGTCAATTGGCGGGGCTGTTAGGTGCAATCAAGGTCGCGCATCTGGGCACTCAGAATCATCAGTTTGATTTGGGAAAAATTGAGCGTCTATATCAACAAAGCTACGGTGAGCCTTTATTCTAATCGTCCTTATTTAAGTCAATAACATCGGATAATAAAAAAGCGCCTATTGGCGCTTTTTTATTTAATAACGATTACGACTGAATCTTTAGTTAACCGCCTCTTTAAGTGCCTTACCCGCTTTAAAAGCCGCCACTTTTGATGCCTTAATTTGGATGCAGGCACCTGTTTGTGGGTTACGACCGGTGCGTGCTGCACGATCTCTCTGACCACAAAAGAACCAAAGCCGGTGAGTTGTACGCCGTCGCCACCCGCCATAGCGTTGGTAATAGCATCTGTTGTTGCGTTTAGTGCACGAGCTGCATCTGCTTTAGAAAGACCAGCTTCTGATGCAATCGCATCGATTCATAATAATGTATACCCGTGTTTTTGTTAAAAAAGAATCTTGGTAGGTTGGACCTTCTAAGGAGAGAAGTTAAAAAAAAGCAATGTTCTTTACCTGCACGCCAAGATTGAATTAAATTATAACATTATCTTACTGGTTATATGTGCCTTTATAACATATATATGTGTGTGTTGCTATTGCTGTATAATTATAAAATGAATAACAATTTTTTGAGAATATGGAAGCATTAGAAAGACTGTTCAAATTAAGGCAAGCATTGCATGAGCAAGAGACAGCACTCTGTATTAGTGATTACTCTGAAGTTGAGCGTTCTATTTTAGAGTTTATCGGCAGTCAAAAACAAACAACAATTACTGGTATTTTAAAACACTCTTATTTTTCAAAAATTTCATTATCAACCGTTAATCGTGTGGTGGCAAAATTATTGTCAGTTGGCGTGATCAAATCAGAACAAGCATCAGATGATAAACGAAAAATGTATTTGTCTTTTTGTTTTGGCAATTAAAAAATATTTTTTATAAAAAAAAAGGAATTTTATGAACGCATTGAAAAAGTTATTTGAATTAAGAGAATCATTAGCTACATATGAACAGGAATTGGGCCTTGATCAGCTTTCAGAGGTGGAAAAATCCGTGTTAGCATTGATAGTGCATCAAAAAAATGCTAATATTACAGCGATTATTAAGCATCAATATTTTGCTAAATATTCATTATCAACCATTAAAAGAGCAGTAGGTGTTTTGCTGTCAAATGCTATGATTAGTGCCACTCAATCAAAAGTTGACAAACGTTCGATGATTCTTAGTTACAACAAGTAGCCAGCAGTAAAAATCTGAGAAATAGCCGGCCACCGAGAAGGCCGTCGGGCTATTAATACTTAATCATAAGGAATACATGCAACAAGCTAAATCTTTTGCTGTAAATAATTTGTTTGCTTTTATGGCGGTGTATCTTGCTTCCATTTTAATGATAAATTTATCAGGTTATGATGTTGAAGTAGGAACATACCTGTACTTACCGATTGGCGCCAAAATTTTAGTGTTTTTATTATTTGGCCGCCATGTATTGCCTGGCGTGATGGCCAGCTGTATATTCTGTGGTGTGATGTTATTTGATTCGTGGGGCGGAAACTTTGCATGGGGTGCTTTTGGTGCCATTATGGGTGCAATTGCACCGTTGGCAACTATGTGGCTTATAGAGAAATTAACACTGGCCAATTATTCTGATTTAAAGAATATCAACTTCAGACATATTTTATTTCTAATCTTCTTTACTGCAATACTTCATTCACTAACTCGATTTGTTATCTATGCCAAGAGTGAAGTATTTAGTATAAACCCGGTTGATTTCCTTGCGCATTACATGGTGGGCGACGTAATTGGCGGAATTGTGGTTATTTGGACAGTATTGAAAATCTTGCCTCATCTAGTGTCGTCACTATCAATAAAAAGGCATAGTAAAACCAAAACCACCCTTTAAGTTCAAAATCAACAGTTCATAGTGATATAATATTTATATGTTATATTCTCAAAGAAATGTCATTTCATTATTTCTGGTACTCATTGCCCAGTTTCTTATTGAGAGTATTGGATATATGGATTTTTCAATTGGTAACTTATTGTATCTTCCATTGGGCGCAACACTATACTGTTATATTTTATTCGGACCTCGTGCTATTCCAGGAGTTGTTGTAGCCAATACACTTATTGGTTATTTTTTATGGGACAATTGGTTTGGCAATGGTATGTCAGGTTTTTCGGGGCATGTTGTAGTCGGTTCATTAGCACCAATGTTAGCGATCATTACAGTTAAATATTTTCAACTGAATAGTTTTTCCGGGAGCAATAAGATTAACTATGGCCCGTGCATGTTTTTAATTATATTAACTGCATTAATTAATACCATAGCTAAATTCTTCACCTTTATGGATATTTTGATAGAAGAGATTGAGCCTATCATATTTTTAGGTTCATTTTTTGTCGGAGATGTATTAGGCTGTGTTGTATTTTTTCTAGTCGCTTCTAAATTCCTAACGCCATTATTGGCTAGATACAGGCTAATTTAGAGATTCTAATAAATTTTGTATCGACTCAATACGTTTAATGTCCGCAGGCATGTTTTCCTTATAAACTAGTTGATTATTTCCCTTAAGTTGATAAACTTGAGGTTTTTGCTGGATTAGATTAATAATTTTAATTGGCTCAATTGTAGTTTTATCGGAAAAAAATAAATGCGCTTTTTCGTCAAAAATACTAATTTTATTAATGCCTATCGCGTCGCAATATATTTTTAATTGTGTAGCGGCAAATAAATTTTTGGTAGCATCGGGCAATTGGCCAAACCTATCAATCATTTCAATTTTTAGTTCTTTAAGTTGGCTGTCATCCTTAGCATTAGAAATACGTTTGTACAGCACTAAGCGTTCGTGCACATCCTCTAAATAAGTTTCAGGTATGATTGATGAAATACCTATATCTATCTCGATTTCTTGATTGATTGGCTCGTCTAAATTGATTTGCTTGCCTGCACGCATGGCATCTATTGTGCGTTTGAGTAGATCATGGTATAGATTAAAGCCAATTTCGCTAATTTTTCCTGACTGATTATCACCGAGCAAATCACCTGCACCCCGAATTTCTAGATCATGATTGGCCAACATAAAGCCAGCACCCAACTCTTCTAAGGATTCGATTGCATCAAGGCGTTTTTTGGCATTGGCACTGAGCGATTGGTGTGATTTAATCACCAAATAGGCATAAGCTCGGTGGTGTGATCGACCCACACGTCCGCGTAACTGGTGTAGTTGCGCGAGCCCAAAATTTTGTGCATTGTTGATAATAATGGTATTGGCATTAGGAATATCGATACCAGTTTCGATAATCGTGGTGCACACCAGTATTTGAAAACGACCATGATAAAAATCCCTCATAATATTTTCTAATTCGCGTGTTGGCATTTGCCCATGAGCAATACGTACATGAATATTAGGCATCAGATCTTTTAGATTTTCTGCCATGTTGTCAATCGAATCGATGTCATTGTGCACAACAAAAATTTGCCCACCACGATGTAATTCTCTAGAACAAGCCTCTTTGATGGTATTGTCATCCCACTCGTTAACAAAGGTTTGAATCGCGCTGCGACCTTGTGGCGGTGTGGCGATAACAGACAGCTCTCTGAGTGACCCCAATGCCATATTCAGGGTACGTGGAATGGGCGTGGCAGTCATGGTGAGAATATCGCTTTGTCCTCTTAGCTTTTTTAAAGCTTCTTTTTGCTTAACACCAAAACGGTGCTCTTCGTCAATAATCACTAATCCAAGGTTTTTGTATTTAATACTGCCCTGAATAATTTTGTGCGTGCCAATAACAATGTCAATTTTTCCAAGCTTGAGGTTTTCAACAATAATTTTTTGCTGTTTTGGTGTTTGGAAGCGCGACAATGCAGCGATTTCAACCGGATAATCAATAAATCGATCAATAAAAGATTGATGGTGCTGATTGGCCAATAGTGTGGTTGGTACTAAAATAGACACTTGCTTACCGGCTTCAACAGCTAAAAATGCGGCACGCATGGCAATTTCGGTTTTACCAAAGCCCACATCACCACAAACTAATCGATCCATTGGTCGCCTGGATTGCATATCTGCCAACACTTCACCCATGGTTTTGAGCTGATCTGGTGTTTCTTCAAAAGCGAAACTGGCAACAAAAGAAGAATAAGCATCACTCGGTTCTGGAAAGGCAAACCCAGTTTGTGACTGACGTTTGGCATAAATTTCAAGTAATTCCGCAGCAATATCGTGCAACGCTTCATGGGCTTTTTTCTTGGCCTTGCTCCACTGATTAGTGCCCAGTTTATGCAGTGGTGCGGTATCGGCTGCTGCACCCGAATAACGTGAAATCAAATTCAGTGAAGTCATGGGCACCATAAGCTTGGAGCCGTTAGCGTACTCTAACATTAAGAAATCTTGCGTTAGGTCGTCAAAGGTTTGTGTTTTTAAACCCAAATAACGACCCACGCCATAACTTTCATGAACAATCGGATCACCGATTTGAATCTCTACTAGGGATTTAATCGCCTCATCAAAGTCTTTGTGTTTTGCACGCCGCCGCCTTCGTTGTTTGACCAAATCAGCGCCAAATAGATTTACCTCAGTAATAATGGCAATGTCTTTAGTGAGTAAGCCCTCACTCAAGTTGGCATTGGTGATGCACAGATTTGTTTCGTTACTAATAAAATCTTGCCAAAGTTTGATTGGATTTGGTTTGTAGCCGTGATTAATTAGCAAGTCATTCAGGACGCTTTGCCGTCCTTCTGATTCACAAACGATTAGTATTCTGCCACCAAATCTCTTCGAAAAATCTAAAAATTTGGTTAATGGATTTTTGGCTTGTGCATCAATATTTAAAGGCGGTAATAATTGACTGGGAAAATTCAAAATAGCTTGGTTACCTTCAATTTTTGAGCTACCAATAATCAGTTGCTGTCGGTTTTTTAGATGGCTAAATAAGCGTTCTTTACTTAAAAATACGCGGTTTACTGGTAGCGGGGGCCTGTCAAGATTACGAGTGGCTTGTTGATGTCGATCACTAATCTGTGTAAAGGTTGAATCAGCAAGTTCGCTAAACCCTTGATGAGTTACCACAATTACACCACTTGGTAAGTAATCAAACAGCGTATTGGTTTGCGTAAAAAACAAAGGTAAATAGAATTCAATGCCATTGGGTAAACGAGATTCACTGACTTCGGTGTAGACAAAATCATTGGTATTGTTAAACGTTTTCTGGTAATTTTCTTTAAACAAATTAATGCTGTTTTGATCAGTGGCAAACTCTCTTGCAGGTAATAAGTTGATTTTTTGTGTGGTTTCAATCGAGCGTTGTGTTGATGTGTCGAAAGTGCGAATAGATTCAATTTCTTGGTCGAACAAATCGAGTCGATAGGGAGATTTTGCCCCCATTGGGTAAATATCAATCAATGAGCCTTTAATGTTAAACTCCCCATGTTCCATGACAGTAGTCACGCGGTTATAGCCAATTTTTAACAGTTGTTGGGTAAAAGTTTCTCTGTTGAGTTGATCGCCTATTTTCAAGCTAAAACTGTATTTTTTGCTAAATTCTATTGGGCACAATTGCTGGGACAGAGACTCTAAAGTAGTGATAACAATGCCTTTGCTTAAGTTGGGTAATTTGGCGAGTGTGCTGAGTCGGCTAGAGGTAATATCTGGATGCGGGGAAAAATGATCAAAGGCCAAGACTTCCCAGTTATCAAATTTGAGAATATCGAGACCAGTATTGTAAAAATTAAGTGATTTAAGCAGATGGTCAAAATGCGTAATATCATTAGCAACAACTAAAATCACTCGATCTTGCGCTTGCGCAAATTCAATCAGTGCGAGTGCTTGTGCACTGCCGTAGAGTGAGCCCCAATAAAATTTCTGTACAGATTTAAACGGTGCAGAATCCTGCAAATAGAGTTGTGGCATTGTTAATTTTCTAGGATATCCACACCTTCATTTTCTAGCATTTTGACGAGTTGAATCAGTGGTAAACCAATCAGCGTGTTTGGATCGTCCCCCTCTAATCGCTCAAAAAGACTAATGCCCAAGGCTTCAGATTTAAAACTACCTGCACAATTGTAAGGCTGTTCTTTCTTTAAATAATAATCAATTTGTTGGTGACTTAGCACCCTGAAGACTACCTTGAAAGTTTCAACAATTGTTTGTATATTGTTGGTATTTGTATTTAAAAGTGACAAACTAGTAAGAAAAGTGACTGTATTGCCTGAGCTTTTCTGAAGTTGTTTCAGGGCATTTTCATGCGTGTGTGGTTTGGTTAGTATTGCATCTTTGGCATTGGTGCCCGCAGCGAGGGTTGCCACTTGATCTGATGCGATGATCAGCCCAGAATGGGTTTTTGCCACCTCGGCTGCTTTTTCCTCCGCCAAGCGATAGACCAATTGTTTAGGTGTTTCACCGTCTTTTCTTGATTCGTCAATGTTCGGAGAGACAATATCAAAATCAATGCCTAACTTATTAAGCACTGATTTTCTAAAAGGTGAAGAGGATGCGAGAATTAATGACACGGCCAGTAAAGGTGTTTGTAAAATAGAGTTATTTTACGTTATTTAAGGCTTTTTCATGCGCTTATCAATTATTGTAGCTATGGACGATAATCAACTCATTGGCAAGGACAATGCGTTGCCTTGGCATTTGCCCGCTGATTTGGGTTATTTTAAAAAAACCACGACGGGCAAAACCGTGCTGATGGGGCGAAAAACTTACGAATCAATTGGCCGGCCACTACCCAATCGTCGTAACGTTATTGTGAGTCGAAATGCCAATTTTCAGGCGCATGGCTGCGAGGTGGT
>DQNX01000158.1 GCA_015658965.1 Gammaproteobacteria bacterium | reverse complement strand
GGTCGTGAGCATATTGATGTTGACGGAAAAAGCAAACACATTATTGGTTATTTACGCCAGTTTTTATTTACTGGAAAACAAGCCATGGCGCCCATTAGAATGTTTTCTGGTGGTGAGAAAAATCGACTGATGTTAGCCAAAATCCTTTCACAGCCTGCAAATCTTCTTGTACTTGACGAACCCACCAATGACCTTGATGTTGAAACCTTGGAGCTGCTTGAAGAAATGCTGGTTGACTACACTGGTACCTTAATCTTAATTTCACACGACAGGACTTTTTTAAACAATGTGGTTGGCTCAACGGTTGTGCTGGATGGCGATGGGGTTATTAATCAATACGCCGGTGGTTATGATGACTATCTGATTCAAAAACAAGATAAATTGGAGGCGAAAAAATCCACATCTGCACCAAAAGTAAAAGCCAAAAGCAAGGCTACTGGTCAAAAACTCAGTTACAAACAACAGCAAGTGCTCAAAAAATTACCCAATAAAATTGAAAAAATTGAGATTGAAATTGGTGAAATTCAACTACAATTATCAGATCCTGAGTTTTTCCAACAAGAACAATCTCAAGGTGCACTGATTAGACTGGCTAGACTGGAAGCCGATCTTGAGCGTTATTATGAAAAATGGAGTGAGTTAGAGTGAGCAACAACCTGCCCTTAATTGTCGATTTAGACCACACACTAATCGACACTGATTTATTGTATGAGTCTTCAATGGCTGTATTAAAGAAAAGCCCGTGGTTAATATTGCTGTATCCTTTTTGGCTGGCTAAGGGTAAGGGTTATTTAAAAGATCAACTGGTCAAACGCTTTAGTATTGATGCGCGCACCCTACCCTACATTCAAGACACGATTGATTACATTATTGAGCGCAAAAAACAAGGTTCGCCCATCATTCTAGCAACCGCCTCACACAAAGATTATGCCTTTGAAGTGGCCAAACATTTTCAAACATCTCAAAGCAATGAAGCCCTTGTTAATAATAAACAAAATTTAGACCTCTTCGCTGATAAGACCGAGACACTAAAAACCAAATCGACCAATAGCACTTTGTTTGATGACGTAATGGCAAGCAATGCTGACTTTAACTTATCTTCACACAACAAAGCGCAAAAGCTTATTGAGCGTTTTGGTGAAAAGCAGTTTGATTATATGGGCGACCATATGCGTGACTTGCCTGTTTGGGAAGCGTCTAATTTGTCTATTTTGGTGAATGCATCAGATCGAGTGATCAAACATACGCAACACCTAAACACGCTGATTTTATCCAGGAAAAACTAAAAACCTTCTACCAAATAAGACAAGCTACCTAGCACCAAATACACCAGACTGGTAATCACCAAGGTAGCAGCAATAATTCTGGTCATAGCCAAGTTCTTACCCAAGATGCGATTGTTTACAAACCACACAATGTAGCTAATAATAAAAACAATAATTAAAACTCTAATAAACATAAGGTTATCTATTTCTTAAAACTATTAGTTATTTTAGTCGCTAATGCTCGGTTAATACCACTGACTTTTTGCAATTCATCACAACTGGCTTTTTCAACCTCTTGTAAGCCGCCAAAATAATTTAACAACGCCATTCGGCGTAATTTACCCACTCCTTTGATATTTTCAAGCGTGGATGTTTGGCGTTTTTTATCCCGTTTTTTACGATGATTTTTAATCGCAAATCGATGTGATTCATCACGAATATGATTCACCAACATTAGTGCTTGGTCGTGTGGCGGAAGATTGATCTTTTGAGTTCTGCCTTGCTTAACCATGATTAGCGTTTCGAGGCCTGCTTTTCTACCCTCGCCTTTGGCCACGCCAACCAGCTGAATCGACTCAATACCGATTGAATCCATCACCATAATGGCTTGATTTAACTGACCCAACCCCCCATCAATAAATACCACATCAGGCAAAATCTGGTTGTCTTTCAACAGTCGAGAATAACGTCTAAAAACCGCTTGATTGATTGCCGCATAATCGTCTCCTGGGGTGATGCCTGTGATATTAAATTGACGATATTTTCTTATTTTTGGCAAGCCTTTTTCAAATACCACACAAGAAGCGGTGGTTGCCTCCCCCATCGTATGGCTAATATCAAAACACTCCATGTAATTTGGCAACGACGTTAAATTAAAAGTTTTTTGTAATTGTGCCAATTGTGTGCGCTTAGTAAATTTTGATATTAAATGCTGTTTAAGATTCTCCTTGGCTGTCAAGTTGGCAATCTTTAAAAAATGACGCTTGTCTTTTTGTGGTGTATCAATAATTTGAGTATTTAGCGCAGAAGCAATGAGTTTTTTATCAACCAACTTTTCACTGAGTAACAGTTGTTTTGGCCTGTCTTTATCTAAGTAATAGAGCGGCAAGAAAGCCGATAAAACCTCAGCAACCAACTTACCTTTTGTATGTTTGGGGAAAAGACAGGTTTGCCCTATTTGCTTACCAGCGCGAACAAACAACACTTCAACCGCATGAATGCCTTCTTGTTCAACAATACTCACCACATCCATATCGCCCATACTTTGTGAAGTGTGTTGCTCTTGAATGGTGCGCAACCCAATCAACTGATCACGATAGTGTGCGGCCAGTTCAAAGTCTAAATCCCTGGATGCTTGCTGCATTTTATCCGAGACTTTACTCAATGTTTCTTGGTCTTTTCCGCTTAAAAAGAGCGCCATCATCGCCACATCTTGAGTGTAATTATCATCACTGATTCTTCCCACACAAGGCGCTGTACAGAGGCCTACTTGATACTCTAAACAAGGGCGAGATCGAGAGCGGTAAACGCTATTGGTGCATTGCCTAACTTTAAAGATTTTCTTTAACAGCGCTAACGAATCACGCACCACATGCGCAGAAGGGTAAGGACCAAAAAATTGATCCTTGTCATTTTTATGTCCACGATAAAAACCTACTCTAGGGTGCTTGTCATTACTGATGTGAATATAAGGATAGCTCTTTGCATCTTTTAGCAAGATGTTATAACGCGGCTTATATTGCTTAATCAATTCGTTTTCTAACAACAGTGCCTGAGTTTCTGTGTCAGTCACAATCACTTCAAAATCTTTAATATTGGCCACTAAAGCTCTGGTTTTACCTTCTGAATGTTGCTTGCTAAAATAGCTAGACACTCTTTTTTTAAGGTTTTTTGCTTTACCCACATAAATCACTTGGCCTTTCTTATCAAACATTTGATAGACGCCCGACTGTTGGCTTAAATTTTTAAGTTTATCTTTAACCGGCATTTATATAAAAAGGTAAAATTAAGCGTTTTATTATGGCATAAAAAACAATGATTAAGAGACTGGCAATTATATTGACTATTTTTCACCTAAATGTTGCTTTTGCAATGCACGATGTTTCAACTCCGCTAAACCCAGCAAATATTATGAGCGATTCAATTGCTGATATCATTGATCCGCCAAACACCGCTGCCCTCAACATGATGATGAGCGCATTGTCTTCACTTAAAGAGTTAAGAAAAACAGACAAAGCAACCCCTGAAAATATTAAATCGCTGATCAGGATCAAGCTGATGCCTAATATTGCCATGGACGTTTCAACCGAGTTGGCACTTAAAAGACATTGGTCAAAACTCAGCAACGAACAAAAAAATATCTTTCAAAGATACATTTCACAATCTTTAATGAAGGATTACGCGAGCATTCTTGGCTCTTATGAAAAGCTTGACAGCGTCAGTATTTCGGTAGGTCCTAATATTAAACGCAAAGATAACAGAGCCATTGTTAAACTAATCATCACCTTTAATGACGATCCAAAACCGTTTAAGATTTCTTTAAAAATGATTCGTTCTAGTCATTGGCAAGTTTACGATGTGGTTTTTTCAGGGGTTAGTTTGGTTAAAAATTACGCCGCCCAGTTTAATTCACACATCAAACGCAAAGGCATTGACAGTCTGATTGCTAAAATCGTTAAAAAACTTAAGTAGTGTATAAACTGATTATTCATGGGGGAAACGCCTTACATGGCACCATTAGCGCTTCCGGCTCTAAAAATGCCTCTCTGCCAATCTTATTTGCCTCTATTTTAGCCGATGGCCCAGTCACCTTAACCAACACGCCTCATCTAAGTGACATATCAACAAGCCTTAGATTATTAATGGACATGGGTGCTGAATTTATCCTAGAATCTAATAATGATTTATTTATTGATTCATCGAAACTTACCCATCTGGTCGCCAGTTACAATTTGGTTAAAACCATGCGTGCCTCAATCTTAGTATTAGGACCAATGCTGGCCAAATATGGCGAAGCTAAAGTCTCTCTTCCCGGCGGTTGTGCTATTGGCACACGTCCTGTTAATTTACATTTAAAAGCACTCGAAGAATTAGGCGCTACCATCGAAGTTAAAAATGGCTATATTTATGCGCATGCTGACACACTGGTGGGTACAGACATACATTTTGAGCAAATCACGGTTACTGCAACTGAGAATGTTGTAATGGCTGCCACGCTGGCCAAAGGTATCACCACTATTCACAATGCAGCACAAGAGCCAGAAGTCTCCGATTTGTGCACTTGCCTCAATACCATGGGCGCTAAAATAACAGGCATCGGCACTTCAATATTAACCATCGAAGGTGTTAAAAACCTCAATGGCACTCAATATTCAGTTTGCCCCGATCGTATTGAAGCCGGCACTTACCTAATTGCCGCCGCCATTACCGGTGGCTCCATCACCATTAAAAATATTCATCACCAATCTATGCGTGCTACCCTGGAGAAGTTGATTGAAATCGGCGCAGACATTAAAACTGAAAATCATTCTATTACGCTAGACATGAAAGGCAGACGACCTAAGGCAGTCAACATAAAAACCAGCACTTATCCGCATTTTCCAACAGACATGCAGGCGCAATTTACCGTGCTAAATGTAATTGCTGATGGCCACAGTAGCATTACTGAAACCATTTTTGAAAATCGGTTTATGCACATACCAGAGCTTGCGCGCATGGGTGCTGATCTCACGCTAGAAGGTAACACGGTGCTTTGCAAAGGTGTAAAATCGCTAACAGGCGCGCATTTGATGGCGACTGACCTTCGAGCTTCGGCTTCGTTGGTTTTGGCTGGATTAGCCGCCAAAGGAACCACCACAATTGAACGTGTTTATCACCTTGATCGCGGTTACGAAACCATTGAAGAAAAATTAAAATTATTAGGCGCTCAGATTGAAAGAGTGCAAGATTAAAACAAACTAAAAAAACCATGTTAACGATTGCACTTTCCAAAGGCAGAATTCTTGAGCAAACCTTACCCCTGTTAAAAAAAGCAGGCTTAGAAATTGCTGATGAAGAACTTAATTCCAGAAAACTTATTCTTGACACCAATCTTGACGACGTCAAGGTCATTGTCATTCGCGCCACTGATGTGCCTGTTTTTGTACAGCATGGTGCGGCTGATATCGGTATCGCTGGCAAGGACGTATTATTAGAGCACGGTGCTAACGGCTTATTCGAATTACTCGATTTAGGCATTGCCAAATGCAAGCTTATGGTTGCAGCTAGTGACAAAAACAAACTGAATCAAAACACGTTAAAAATTGCCACTAAATATGTCAATTCGGCCAAACGTTATTTTGAAGCCAAGGGTCAGCAAATTGAGATTATTAAGCTTTATGGGGCAATGGAACTTGCGCCTGTGGTTGGTTTGGCACACTGTATTGTTGATTTGGTTGATACCGGTAACACACTTAAAGCCAATGGCCTAGTACCACTCGAACATATCGAAGACATTTCTTCTCGATTGGTAGTGAATGCTGCGTCATTCAAAACTAAAAATGCTCAAATTAAAACTTGGGTTGAAGGCATCAAACAAAATCTATGATCACTCAGCTTTCTTCAACTCAGGCTGATTTCCAAGAAAAGTTATCAAAATTACTCGATTGGGAAAGTGTTTCTAACGCTAATGTAGCGCAAACTGTAGACGATATTATCGCCAACATTCGTAAAAACGGCGATCAAGCTTTAATAGATTACTCCGTTAAATTTGATGGCGTTAGTGCGACCAAGATGTCTGAACTCACTGTCTCATCAACGGCTTTAAAAGAAGCTTTTGAGACGCTAGACACACAAGAAAAAACCGCCTTACAGAGTGCGGCCAATCGTGTGCATGATTACCACCAAAAACAAAAACAAACGACTTGGACTTACACCGAAGATGACGGCACTCTGCTTGGGCAAAAAATAACCCCACTTGACCGTGTAGGCTTATATGTACCTGGTGGCAAGGCATCCTATCCTTCTTCGGTACTGATGAATGCAATTCCGGCTAAAGTCGCTGGTGTTGAAGAGTTGATTATGGTGGTACCAACACCCAACGGTATGACCAATCAATTGGTGCTGGCCGCCGCTTATATTGCCGGGGTTGATAAAGTATTTACCATTGGTGGTGCGCAAGCCATAGCCGCGCTAGCTTATGGCACACAAACCATTCCAAAAGTCGATAAAATTGTTGGCCCAGGTAATATTTACGTTGCCACTGCTAAGCGCGTTGTGTTTGGCCAAGTCGGTATTGACATGATCGCCGGCCCGAGTGAAATACTCATTATTTGCGATGGAAAAACCAATCCTGACTGGATTGCCATGGATTTATTCTCACAAGCAGAGCACGATGAAGACGCACAATCAATTTTACTTTGCCCAGATGCAAGCTTTATTAAACAAGTTGAAGCCAGTATTATCAAACTACTGCCAAGCATGGACAGAAAAGACATCATCAAAATTGCACTCAAAGATCGTGGCGCTCTGATTCAAACCATAGACCTAGATGAGGCTGTTGCCATTGCTAATCAAATTGCCCCTGAACACTTAGAACTCTCTGTTGAAGACCCACAAAGCATGCTGGAAGGTATTAGGCACGCAGGCGCTATATTTATGGGTAGAAACACTTCTGAAGCCATTGGTGATTATTGCGCGGGTCCAAACCATGTACTGCCAACCTCGGGTACAGCAAGATTCTCGTCGCCTTTAGGGGTTTACGATTTTCAAAAGAAATCCAGCTTAATTATGGTTTCTGACGAAGGTGCAAATGTCTTAGGCAAAATCGCTGCCACTTTGGCCGATGGTGAAGGACTGCAAGCGCACGCCCAATCAGCCCGATACCGCATAAAATAACGGCGTCTTTTTTCCTTCTCCGGCGTTAGCTGGTTAAAAACGCTCAATCACATAGTTTTCACTATGCTCAATCGAGTTTTTAACCATCTGCCTTAGAGAAAATACAAATACTTGTTATTTAGATAAAAACTGAGTCATTTCGATTATTTCCGAAATTTTTAATATTCAGGTGCAAGCCCTGCTTGTGTCTATTACTTTAAGCGATAAGCAAGTAATTTTTAAGGGTAAACAGGCTATTTAGATGAGTTTTCATTCGAGGTCGAACCTCGAATGGCTATATTTTTGGTTTTTTAAGTGCATATGTAAAATTTCTGAAATTTATACAAAAGGTTTAAGTTTTAAAACGGAAATTTCTTACCACCACCCATGCCCGGAAGTTTCATTTTAGATAAGTCTGGTATTCCGGCAGGTGCGCCATCACCGCCTTGCATACCCGACATTTTTGCCATCATTTTTTGCATCTTGCCACCGCCCATTTTTTTCATTTGTTTTTGCATTTTTTCAAACTGCTTGAGCAATTTGTTAACGGCTTGAGGACTGGTACCAGAACCTCTGGCGATTCGATTTTTACGTGAACCTTTGATCAGCTTAATGTGTGAACGCTCTTTAGGTGTCATCGAATTGATAATCGCCACCATTCTTTTGGTGTCAGTAGCGCCTATCATCTGATTTTTAACGCTTTGTGGAATTTGCCCCATGCCTGGTAATTTGTCCATCAAAGCCTCCATGCCGCCCATTTGTTCCATTTGCAAAAGTTGGTCACGCATGTCGGCTAAATCAAACTGACCTTTGGCCATTTTCTTGGCAGATTTTTCTGCTTTTTTATGGTCAATCTTGCGCGAAATCTCTTCAACCAACGACAACACATCGCCCATACCCAACAAGCGTGATACGATACGATCTGGATGGAATGGCTCGAGTGCGTCAATTTTTTCACCCACACCTAAAAATTTAATTGGCTTACCAGTAATGTGGCGCACAGAAAGTGCCGCACCGCCTCGGGCATCACCGTCAGTCTTGGTTAGAATGACACCGGTTAACGGTAAGGCATCGGCAAATGCTTTGGCGGTATGTGCCGCATCTTGCCCTGTCATTGAATCAACCACAAATAGGGTTTCAATCGGATTAACTTGCTTTTGTAGGGCTTTGATCTCGCCCATCATTGCTTCGTCTACATGCAAACGACCCGCGGTATCAACTAATAGAACGTCAAAAAATTGTTTTTGCGCGTGTTTCTTGGCGCTGGCAACTATCTTTTCTGGCTTGTCATTAATCGTTGATGGAAAAAAATCCACCTCAACTTGTTTGGCCAATACTTCTAACTGCTTAATCGCTGCTGGACGATAAACGTCAGCACTCACCACCAATACTTTTTTACCTTCACGCTGTTTTAAATAATGCGCTAATTTGGCAACCGATGTGGTTTTACCTGCGCCTTGTAGGCCAGCCACCATCACCACGGCAGGTGGCTGTGTTTTTAAATCAAGTGATTCGTTCTCACCACCAATAATATCGGTAAGTTCTGATTCAACCAGCTTAATAAAAGCTTGTGAGGGGTTTAAGCCTTCACTGACTTTAAGACCTAAGGCTTTGTTTTGAACCCGATCAAGAAACACTTTAATAACATCAAGTGCAACATCGGCTTCTAATAACGCACGACGCACTTCACGAATAGCGTCCTTAATATTTGATTCGGAAAGCTTGTGCTTACCTTGTAAAATTTTAAAACTGTGGGAGAGGCGATCGGCTAAATTATCAAACATTTTTTAAATAAATATGACTAAAGTATCGTATTATAGTGTTTTTGTATTAATCAAAGTTACTGATGATTTTATCTTACCTT